>JANXXR010000447.1 GCA_025350525.1 Deltaproteobacteria bacterium | reverse complement strand
TCCTCGCGCAGCGCGTCGCCGGCGAGGCGCTCTCTGAGCGGCGCCGACGGGTCGCTCAGATCGCAGCGCAAGGGATGCGACGACCCGGTGCCGCGCTGATCCACCAGCACGAGGTCGCGGGTGCGGTGCACGCGCTCGAAGGCTCCCAGGAGCGGGCCCAGCGCTTCGGTGGCCGCCTGGCCCGGACCTCCAGCGAGCAGGAAGAGGGGATCGGGCGCGGGCTCGCGCGCCAGCGCCGGGATGACGGCGACGCGCAGGTCGAGCTGTCTTCCCGAGGGCCGCGCCCGATCTTTGGCACCCGCAGCGTGCCGCACTGCGCGCTCCAGGCGCTGCCCTTGAGACGGCAGGGCGCGAGCACCAGGGTCCTGCGCGGCGCGGCGGATCGCGGCGCGCACGCGAGCAGGAGGGCGAGGAGGAACAGGCGCATCGGGTGGCGGAGGATGCCAGCAATCGATCGGCGGCGCACGCCGGGAGCGCAGTCCTGCTTGACAAACGACCGCTCACCCTCGACTCACCGTGCACTTTTCCGAGGTGCGCGTGATCGAGATCTCGCCAGTCCCCGAGCAGGAAAGCCGCTCCGCCTTCGACCCGGTGCGCGCCGACGGCCACTCCGACGAGGACCTGGACCAGCAGCCCTTCGGAATCATTTGTCTCGACGCCGCCGGCAAGATCCTCCGCTACAACCTGGCCGAGGCGCGCTTCGCCCGGCTCGACCGCGCGAGCGTCCTCGGCAAGCGCTTTTTCGGACAGGTGGCGCCCTGCACCGCCACTCCCGAGTTCGAGGGCCGCTTCATAAGCTTCGCCGCCGGGACCGCGCCCACGCAGCGCTTCGACTACCTCTTCGACTTCAAGTTCGGCGCGCAGCGGGTGGAGATCGAGCTGGTCCGCGGCGCGCCCGGCCGCTTCTATCTGCTGGTCAACCGCCGCCAGTTCCTGCCGGTGCGCGAGAAGCCCTTTCGCCCGGCGCCCACCCAGGCGGAGCTGGCGCCGGGCGAGGCGCAGCGGGGAGTCTCGCGCGACGCCTTCCAGCAGCGCAGCGTGGCGGTGACGCCGCCCTTCTTCGAGGCGATGCGGGCCACCTGGGACCGGGTGGCGCCCAAGGGCTGGGGCCTCTTCTGCGCCGAGTGGGGGCTCAAGTGGGGACGGCTCGCGGTCATAGACTTGGAAACCGAGGCGCTGGAGCGACTGGACCGCACGCTGCGCGAAGTGCCGATGAAGAAGGTAGTGGAAATGGTGGGCGCCTTTCTCGCGCGGCAGGGCTGGGGACAGGTGAGCGCCGACTTCACCAAGGCGCGGCAGGGCGCCTTCGTCCTGCACCTGCAGCGCGGAGCCTTCGCCGAGTCGATCGGCTTCTCGGAGGTGCCGCGCTGCCACCTCTTCGCCGGCTTCTTCCGCGCCATCTTCTCGCACCTCTCCGACAAGCTCCTGGCGGTGCGCGAGGTCGCCTGCGCGGCGCAAGGGTACCCGCGCTGCTCCTTCGTGGTGGCCGGGCTCTCGCGGCGGCCGGCGCTGGAGGCGGCCATCGTGCAGGGCGACGGCGACGTGGACGCAGTCATGCGCCAACTGCTCGGCGAGCCCGATGCCCGCGCCTGAGCCCCGCGCCGAGGCGGCGGAGGGCAGCGGCCTGTCGCGGCGGGAGGAGGAGTGCGCGGCAGGCGAATTCTTTTCCCTCATCCCCTGGGACGCCCCCATCGCCGATCCGGAGATGCCCGCGGGCGACTTCCTCGACGCGGTGGGCTCGCACGACTGAGCCGGCAGCCGTGCCGCCGTACGCTTGATTACTGAGTCGCAGAGGACGTGCACATCGGCACGCGGCGCGCTACTCTGCGTCCGTGTCCGGCCCCCCAACGATCCTCCTCGTCGATGATCGTGAAGCAAATCTGTTGGCGCTCTCCGCGCTGCTGGAGCCGCTCGGCCACCGGTTGGTGAAAGCCTCCTCCGGCCGCGAGGCGCTCAAGTTCCTGCTCAAGGACTAGTGCGCGCTCATCCTGCTCGACGTGCAGATGCCCGACCTCGACGGCTTCGAGACCGCGACGCTGATCCGCTCGCGCGAGCGCACCCGCTACACGCCCATCATCTTCGTCACCGCGGTGCACCGCGAGGAGAGCCACATCCTCAAGGGCTACACCCACGGCGCGGTGGACTACCTGGTCAAGCCCATCGACGGCGAGGTGCTGCTCTCCAAGGTGCGCATTTTCATCGAGCAGTACCAGCGCGAACAGGGGCTCCTCGAGGAGGCCGCGCTGCGCACCCGCGAGCGCGACGAGATGGAGCGGCTGGAGAAGGCCGCCCGCGCCGACGCCGAGTCGCAGCGCGCGCATCTGCACGCGCTCTTCATGCAGGCGCCCGCGTCCATCGCCATCGTGGGCGGGCCGGAGCACGTCTTCGAGCTGGCCAACCCGCGCTTCGAGGAGTTGGTGCGGCGGAACCAGCTGGTGGGGCGCAAGGGACGCGAGGTGATTCCCAACCCCGCCGCCGAACCGACCTGGCGCATCCTCGACGAGG
>JANXXR010000426.1 GCA_025350525.1 Deltaproteobacteria bacterium | reverse complement strand
GGCGTGCGCAGATCGTGGGTCAGGGCGGAGACGAACTGTTCGCGGATTTCACGTTCCTGCTCGAGCCTGACGATGAAGTCCTGGGTTTGCTTTCGAGCCCGAACCTGCTCCGTCACGTCGAACGCAAAGGTCATCAACGCGTCGACTTCCCCCTCCTCATTGCGCAGCGGCTCGTAGAAGGCGTGCCACAATTTTTCGTAAGGCTTTCCATTGTTGTCGTAATCGAGAGTGGCGGAGAGCTCCCGCGCCTCGAATCTCTGGCCGGTCCGGATCACCTGCCTTTGGATTTCAAACAGGCTCCGGTCCATCTCGGGCAGTGCCTCGTCGAACCGGAGACCGAGCAGCTTCCGGTCTGGGCCGAAGAGCTGCTGGTAGAGACGGTTGGTGAATTCGACCACCAGATCGTTTCCGCGCACCACCTTGATGACGACCGGCGCGTCCATGAAGATCGCGTAGAGACGTTTTCGCTCGCGCTCGGTGGCAACCTGCGACGCCCGGAGGAGATCCTGCAGCTTCCTCTGGGCGTCGATGTCGGTGCAGGTCCCGAACCACTGCAGGATCTTTCCCTCGGGGTCGCGAAGCGGGTGCGCGCGCGCCAGCTGCCAGCGGTAGGCGCCGTCCTTGCCCCGCATCCGGTACTCGATCTGATACTCGGTCCCGGTCCGCAGGGAGCGGGTCCAGACCTCGGTGGTTCGCTCCAAATCGTCGGGATGCAAGACATCCTGCCAGCCCCATCCCCTGCTCTGATCGAGCGTCAGGCCGGTATAGTCGGTCCAGCCCTTGTTGAAATAGAGATGGGTTCCGTCGGGCGTCGTCGTCCACACCATCTGCGGGATCAGTTCGGTGAGCAGGCGAAGCTGGCGTTCATTGGCTTCCAGGACCTCGTGCTGGCGCTTCGGTTCCGAGATGTCGCGGGTCACGGTGGCGATTCCCGCGACCTCGCCGGTCGAGGGATCGTCGATTCTGAAGAAATTGTAATGGACCGGTATCGCGCCACCGGTCGCGAGGTTCTTGAAGCGGAATTCCCCCTGCCATTGACCCATTTTCAATACCGCCGGAATGATCGTTCCCAGCACGAACGGCTTGTCTTCGTCGAGGTGGAAGTCGATCACCCGCCGGCCCTGGGCGTCGGCGAGGTCGCGCAGGCCCGTCATTTTCAGCCCGGCGTTGTTGATGTAGAGAGGGACACCGTCCGGAGTGGCAAAGCCGATGAAATCGGCGCTCTTCTCGATCAGGGCTTGGAACCTCAGGGCCAGGTTCTCGCGGCTCTTCCGCTCGGTGACGTCGCGCAGGAAGGAGGCGTGACGGCCCGGCAGGAAGTTCGCTATCGAGACGGACTCGAGGGTGAGGGTCTCGCCGCTCGGCCGGCGAATGCGGAATTCTCTGCGTTCCGAAGCCGCCCGCTTGGAGGCGGAGACCGGCTCCTGCGTCGCCGACGCCTGCGCGGGCTCGGAAAAATCGGAGATGCTGCAGCCGAGCAACCGCTCCCTGGAGGTGCTGAACAAGCGGCAGGCGGCCGGATTTGCGTCCAGGTAACGTCCCTCGTCGTCGGCGATCAGGATCGCGTCGGGCGAGGCTTCGAAGAGCACTGCGTACATCGACGAAGTCAGAGCCTCCGCTTCAGGCGAGCTTGCGGGGCGGAGGTGGCTCATGATCCTTGCTTAACCTGAGGCGGATGGGATTGACAGGTGAAGAACGGCGCGGAGTTCGCTTTCACAGCCGCGCGGACTCCGCCGACCACTTCCATCCTCCGACTCTACGCCGTAAAGAGGGAGGGATGGATCCGCTGGCCTCCCTCGGGCGCGCGCTGCGCGATCTCGGCTACGCCTTCGTGACGCCCACGCCGGAGACGCACCGCCGCGTGCTGGCCCGCGGGGCCGAGGCGCGGGATCTGCGCGACGTCTTTGGCTGGAGCCGCATGTTCGCGCCCGGCCTCTTGCCGCAGCGGCTGGAGGCGCTGCTTCTGGAAGCCGGGGCGCTGGAGCGGCACGGCGGCCTCTTGCGCAGCGCGGTCCGCTTCTCCTCGCTGGGGCCGCTGCTCTTCGCGCACTCGGCGTATCCGACCACCGAGGCCGACGCCGTCTTCTTCGGACCCGACACCTACCGCTTCGCCGCGCTCCTCGACCAGCGCGTCGAGCGCGCGGGCGCGGTCGCCGACGTCGGCTGCGGCTCCGGCGCGGGCGGCCTGCTCCTCGCCCGGCGGGCGCAATCGGTGCAACTCCTCGACATCAACCCGCGCGCCGTCCGCTTTGCGCGCGCCAACGCCGAGCTGAACGATCTCTCCGCCCGCGCTCTCGAGAGCGACGTGCTCTCCAACGCCCAGGGCCCGCTCGACCTCATCGTCGCCAACCCGCCGTACCTCGCCGACGACCTGGGCCGCGCCTACCGCGACGGAGGCGACGGCCTCGGCACCGCGCTCTCGGTCCGCATCGCCCGCGAGTCCCTGCTACGCCTTCCGCCGGGCGGCCGCCTGCTCCTCTACACGGCGACGCCGGTGATCGACGGCGCCCACCTTCTCTGGCCGGCGCTCGAGCGGCTGCTGGCGGGCACGCGCTGGGACTATCGGGAGCTGGATCCGGACGTCTTCGGCGAGGAGCTGGATCGGTATACCTACGCAACTGTCGAGCGCATTGCGGTTGTCGCGCTTGACGTTACCCGCTGCTAATCGGCGTGGCTATCATCCGCGCATGGATCCAACCGAGCTGCACCTCTCGCTCGCGCAGTTTGCACAACGGCGTCTGCGCCCCGCCTTCCCCGATACACCGGTTCACCAGCCCGACGACCCGCGCCTGCGCGCGCTGGAGGCCGCCTTCCTCGAGGACGAGCGCGAGGCCGTGGCCGACCTTGCCGCCGCGGCGCCCGAGGAGCCGGAGGCGTTCGTGCAGTGGTTCGAGTCGCTGCGCGAGATTGGGCCGGGGCAGGGCGATCCGCTCTTTCCCTGGCTGATGACGCGGGCCTCGTTCGCGCAGATGCGCTGGTTCCTCCAGCAAGAGGTTGCGGGAGAGGCGGGCTTCGACGACCTGGTGGCGCTGACACAGGTGCGGATGCCGGTGCGGGCCAAGCTGGAGTTGGCGCGCAACTACTGGGACGAGATGGGGCGCGGCCGCGAGCCCGCCATGCACGGCCCGCTCCTCACGCAGCTGGCCGCGGCGCTGGACGACCAGGCCGACCCCGCGCGCACCGTCTGGGAGGCGCTGGCCTTGGGCAACCTCCTGGTCGCGCTGGCGCTCGACCGGCGCTACGCGTACCACTCGGTGGGCGCGCTGGGCGTGGTCGAATTGACGGCGCCGGGCAGGGTGACGCAGGTGGACAAGGGCCTCGCGCGGCTGGGCTTGCCCAAGGCGGCGCGGCGTTATTTCACGCTGCACGCCACGCTGGACATCCAGCACAGCGCCGCCTGGAACCGCGAGGTGCTGGCGCCGCTGGTCGACGAGGAGCCGCGGGCGGCGCGGGCCATCGCCGAGGGCGCCTTGATGCGGCTGCGGGCCGGAGCGCGCTGCTTCGAGCGCTATCGGCGCGAGCTCTGGCAATCAAAGCCAGCCGAGCTTCTGGAGCAGGGCGCCCTCGTGTGAGGAGAAACGGTCCCCGATATCGATTCGATAGCGTTGATTGGGAATGAAGACCTTGCGCAGCAATCCATACGTGGCCCGCTGCGCTTGCGGGACGGTTTCGCCGCGGCCGGTGACCACCAGGGCATATCCCGAAGGGCCGGAGGTCTGCAGCGCCCCATCGACCTGCTTCACCTCGCCGTAGTGGAGGTGTCCTTCCTCCTCCTGTGAGAGCGGCGCGCGGAAGAGGATCGGTTGCCCTTCCGCCGGCACCGTCGCCTGCGGATAAGGGAAGGGCGGCACCGTCAGCACCACGCCGACCGCAAAGCCCGGATGGACCCGGAAGCTGCGGGGCGAATCGCGCCGGGCCATCTTTTGCAAGATGATTCCCCAATCGTCGATATGCAGGGCATCCTGGATTGCAAAGCCGGGATATCCGAAGCGGCAGGTCAGCTCCAATGGCCAGATTCCGCCTTCATTGACGATGGTATTCAAATTGATATAGCCGCAATACCCGCCTTCGCGCAGCAGGGGCGCGAGCCGGCCCAGCGTGGCGGCGAAGAACTTCTCGCTGCCGTCATAGGTCACGAGCGTGCCCATCTCGCCGGTCAGCTCGCCCAGGTCGCCGGTGAAGAAGCGCTTGTGCTCCCAGTCGAGGCAGGCGGGCGCGAGGAATTGCGCGCCGTCGAAATAAGCGCCGGTGCCCATCTCGATGCCTTCGACATGCTCCATCAGGACGTAGGAGGGCGGCTCGGGCCAGCGCCACTGGGCGCGCTGCAGCTCGAGGAAGGCGGTGACGTCGGCGCCGTCGGCAAGCTCGCCCACGTAGTTGCGGGTGGAGGCGAAGGCCCCGCCGTTGAGCTTGAAGACGTAGCGGCCCGGACGCTCACGCAAGAGCTCGAGCCCCGCCTCGAAGCCGCGCAGCGAGTGGGTGACGGCGGTCTGCAGTCCCGCCGCCCGCAGCGCCTCCTGGCCGAAGGCGCGATCGTTCTCCAGCCGCTCTCCCAGCGCGCCGCCGCCGATGACGGAAAATCCCTCGCGCCGCAGCTGGTCCTGCTCCTCGCCCAGCGCCGCCTGCTCGAAGACCACCAGGCCATCCCTGCCCAGCCAGGAGAGTTCGCGCCGCCAGTCGCTGGTGCGCGGGACCAGGCCCTCGAGCACTCCTGCGCAGGAGTGCTCGTTCACGAAGACGCGGACCTCGTGGCCTTTGAGCTGGAGGCGCCGGTAGAGGTCGCCGAGATCGTTCGCTTCGCCCACGCCGAGGACCCGCATGGGGACACCGTAGCCAGCCCACGCCGGAAGCGGTAAAGAAATTGCCCCTCTTCGAAGGAGCGCTCCGTGGGCAAGACCGTGATCGACGGCTCAGCAGGGTTGAAGTCGCTGGTGGGCAAGGACCTGGGCCAGACGCCGTGGACGGCGATGACCTACGACGCCATCGTCAAATTCGCCGACGCCACCGGCGACCACCAGTGGATCCACGTGGACAAGGAGCGCATCGCGAAGCAGTCGCCGTTCGGCAAGCCCATCGCCCACGGGTACTTCACGCTCTCGCTCATCGCCGGGCTCTTCTTCCAGCTGGTCGAGATCAAGAACTTCGGGATGGTCATCAACTACGGCCTCAACAAGGTGCGCTTCCCCTCGCCCTTGAAAGAGGGACAGAAATACCGGCTGAGCATGAAGCTGGCCGAGGTGAAGGAGATCGCGGGCGGCGTCGAAGGGCTGCTCGCCGCCACCGTCGAGATCGAGGGCGAGGCCAAGCCCGCCTGCGTGGCGGAGATGGTCTTCCGCTTCTACACGGCGTGACCCCGTCGGTTGACAACCGGCGCAGTGAGCCCTTGCATGCCTGCCCAAAAATAAAGTAAACTTTGGCGCAAGGCGGGAGCTGTTTCCGTTTCGGAAACGGCCGAGCGAGGTCCTCTCCAGGTGGCAGACCAGAAGGTCACGCTCAAGGCTCCGCCCCCGGATCCCGTGGTCTCGCGCCCCCTCAAGACGGGCGCCTCCTTCACCCTGGTCCTGCCCAGAAAGCGGTTCGTCTACCGCCACTGGGACAAGGAGAAGTACCTCCCCGGTGAAGAGGGCGAGCTGATCATGGAGGGGGAGGGTATCGGCAAGGAGAGGGTCGAGTTCATCGTCGAGCGGGCCGACAGCGAGCAGGGGCCGTGGTCGGAAGTGAAGACGATCAAGGCCGAAGTCTCCGACGAGAAGGCCATCGCCAAGTTCACCTTTCCCAAGACGGCTCCCGGCGGGCACCTCACCAAGGTCGAGTGGAAGCGCACCTCCGCCAAGCCCGGCGACAGGCTCGGCATGCACGTCGAGGCCGACGGCTACGAGGGCGGCTTCCTTTCGATTCACGTCGAGCGGCGCAACGACGACGGCGAATGGGACGTCTACGCCCGCTGGTCCGGCGAGATCGAGCAGGGCAAGTTCGACACCGTCTTCCCCATCCCCAAGGGGAAGGTCAAGCCCGAGCAGTGGAAGGACGGCAAGGTGGTCGAGCTGTCGTTCGACGGCGAGCCGCACGAGAACGACACCGCCTGGATGGTGGCGAAGACCGAGAACTTCGACGGCTCGTCGCTGCAGTTCGTGCTCGAGCGCGCCGACGACAACGGCAACTGGCAGGAGGTCGGCAGCGCGGTCTCGACCGTCAAGGACGACGAGGCGCGCAACTCGGTCGAGGTGGGCCCGGCCATCCATGTCGGCCCGGCCAGCGAGCCCGGCCCCGACGGCACGGTGGCGGTGCGGTTTGCGAAGCCGGTCTATCGCAAGGGCGAAGAACTGGTCGTCTGGGTCGACCCCAAGTGGCTCGGGGGCGCGGGGTTCGAGGTCACCATGGAGCGCAGGGTGATGCTCGACGGCGAGAGCTGGGAAAAGGTCGCCATCGTCGATGCGGAGCCGACCAGCGCCAAGGGCGGCGGCGACGCGGACGGCGCCGCAGATAGCGACTCCGACCGCGACGCGCCCGGCGGGGGCGACCAGACGGGCAGCGGCGGATCTGGCGCAGCGGGCAGCGGAGGATCTGGCGCGGCGGGCAGCGGAGGATCTGGCGCGGCGGGCAGCGGAGGATCTGGCGCGGCGGGCAGCGGAGGATCTGGCGCGGCGGGCAGCGGAGGATCTGGCGCGGCGGGCAGCG
>JANXXR010000416.1 GCA_025350525.1 Deltaproteobacteria bacterium | reverse complement strand
TCCTCGAGATCGACGAAGGCCGGCTGGCGCAGGTGAACGAGCTCGACGACCTGGTGGTGACCACACTGCCGCAGGGACAGATCGCCACCGAGGGCGAGCTGCTCGGGCGCGCCAAGATCATCCCCTTCGTCACCAGCGAGGAGCGCCTGCGCCGCGCCGAACAGATCGCGCGGCCCGGCCTCCTCAAAGTGCGCGCCTTCGTCCCGCTGCGCGTGCTGGCCGTGGTCGAGGACCGCCTCGAGGAAAAGGTGCTGGCTCGGTTCAGCCGCGACTTCGGCGAGAAGGTGCGCTTCTTCGGCTCGGAGCTCCTCGGTCTCGAGCTCTCGGGCGGCTCCCCGGAAGCGATGGCCGCCGCGCTGGGCAACGCCGTCTCCCGCGGGGCGCAGGTGATCATTTTCGCCGGCGGCAGGCCGATGGATCCGCTCGACCCCGCGCTGCAGGCGCTCGAGCGCGCGGGCGGGCGGCTCGTCAAGCACGGCATCCCGGCGCAACCCGGCGCGCTGCTCTGGCTGGGCGCCATCGGCGAGGTGCCGGTGGTGGGCGTGCCATCGTGCGGCATCGCCTCGAAGGCCACCGCGCTCGACCTGCTCTTGCCTCACCTCTTCACCGGCGCGCATCCGACGCGGCGCGATCTGGCGGCGCTGGGCGCGGGCGGGCTGCTCACCCGCGAGTCCGCCTTCCGGCTGCCGCCCTACCGGCACCAAGGCCCGCGCGGCGAGCTCGACGGCCCATGAGCGGGCCGTACGGCGAAGTCGTCGCCGAGCACCACCGGCGTCCGCACAACCGCGGCGCGTTCGACGCTCCGGATCTCGCGCGCGAAGGGCTGAACCCGCTCTGCGGCGACCGCGTGCGCATCGAGCTCAAGCTCGAAGGCGGGCACATCGCCGCCGCCCGCTTCGACGGCGAGGCCTGCATGGTGGCCCTCGCCGCGGCCTCGCTGCTCACCGATCTGTTGCAGGGCCTCACGCTGGAAGAGGCGGCAGCGCTGCCCGATCAGAAGCTGCTCGACGCGCTGCAGACGCCGCTGCGCCCCTCGCGGATCGGCTGCGCGACGCTGCCGTTGCAAGTCTTGCGCGAGGCCATCGCCGACCGGCCCTGACCTCGCCGTGGAGCGGTGGGAGACGGCTTCGGGCCGGGCGATCGATCAAAGCATCGCGCGTGGTCTTGACCACAGATCGTAAGCAACGTTGGCCGCCAGTCGGACAGCAGACGATGATCGCGCGATGGCGACCATGCAAGGCACCGTCCGCAACCGCGCGACGAGGCGGAGGGCGGGCTCGGCTGGCCGGCCACTGTTGGAAGGCCGCGCGCATCCAGAGCGCCAAAGACCCGGGGAGCAGCGCAACGCCCAGGTGGCCGGACGGCCGAGTCCGCCCTCCGCCGATTCAACGACGATGTCCGCCCTGGAGGCTGCCGGATTCTCGGCGGCGCCGCTCAGGCGTGCTGCCCGATCTGCAGATGCTCGCCCTCGAACTCGGCGATGCGCTCGCGCCAGACCTGCGGCCACTGGATGCTGCGCAACGACCCCATCTCGACGCAGACCAGCACCGTCTCGCCGACCACCGGGCGCAGGCCGTTGTCGATGTTGTCCACCACGTACTCGAAGCGCGCGCTGCGCCCACCCAGCCAGGCGGCGCGCACGCGGATGGCGAGCGCGTCGTCGAAGCGCGCCGGCGCCAGGTAGTCGATCACGCTCTTGCGCACCACCGCCTGCACCGGCGAGAAGCTGCCGCCCTCCATCATCAGGCTCAGGTAGCGCAGGTACTCGATGCGCCCCAGCTGGATCAAGTTCAGCCAGCTGGCGCTGCCGACCACGCCCTGCGCGTCCACCTCGTCGTAGCGGACGCGGTGGCCGTGGGCGAACTTGAAGAGCCCGTCGATGGTGGGCGCCTCGGCCTGCTCCGCTTCGGACATCAGAGCACCGCCTGCAGGAAGCTGGTGCCCCGCGGCGTCGCGGCGCCGAAGTAGTCGGCGACGGTGGCGCCCAGATCGCAGAAGCTCTGCCGCACGCCCAGGTCCGCGCCCAGCGCGCGCCCCGGCGCATAGGCGAGGAGCGGCACGTACTCACGCGTGTGGTCGGTGCCGGGAAAGGTCGGATCGTTTCCGTGGTCGGCGGTGAGCACCAGCACGTCGCCCTGGCGGAGCGCTCCCGCGATGCCGGGAAGGGCTGCGTCGATCTCCCGCAGCGCGCCCGCGTAGCCGGCAGGATCGCGGCGGTGGCCGAAGAGCATATCGGTGTCCACCAGGTTGACGAAGAGGAAGCCGGAGGAAAGCGTCGCCAGGATCTCCTGCGTCTTGCGCAGGCCGTCGGCGTTGCCCTCGGTGTGGACTTTTTCGGCGATGCCGTGGCCGTCGTAGATGTCGGGGATCTTGCCGACGCCCACGGTGCGCACGCCCTTCTCCGCCAGCGTGTCGAGCACCATGTGGGGCGGCGGCTGCGAGAAGTCGTGCCGGTTGTAGGTGCGCTTGAACTGGCCGGGCCCCTCGCCGACGAAGGGCCGCGCGATGACCCGGGCGAGGCCGTACGGCTTGCCCACCGCGCGCGCCGCCTTGCACCATTGGTACAGGGTGGTGAGCGGGACTTTCTCCTCGTGCGCGGCGATCTGGAAGACGCTGTCGGCGCTGGTGTAGACGATGGGCAGCCCGGTGCGCAGGTGCTCTTCGCCCAGCTCGTCGAGGATGGCGGTGCCGCTGGCGGTCTTGTTGCCGAGGAAGCCGGGCGCGCCCGAAGTCTTCAGCCACTCCTGCATGAACTCCGGCGGGAAGCCTTGCGGAAAGGTGGTGAAGCCTTTCTTCAGGACGAGGCCCATCATCTCCCAGTGTCCGGTGGTGGTGTCCTTGCCCTGCGACTGCTCGGACATGCGCCCATGGCCGGCCAGCGGCGCCGCGGCCGGAGGGCAGCCGGGGATCTCGGTGATGTTGCCCAGCCCCCACTTCTGCAAGTTGGGCAAGGCCAGGCCGCCCACGCTGCGGGCGCAGTTGCGCAGCGTGTTCGCGCCGGCGTCGCCGTAGCTCGGGGCGTCGGGCAATTCGCCCGCGCCGCAGGAGTCGATGACCACCACCACGAAGCGGCCCATCTAGTACTTCCCCGCCGCCACCGGCGCGAGGCCCGTGACGATAGCGACGCTGGCGCTGGCACCCAGGCGGTTGGCGCCGGCCTCCACCATCTTCTGCGCGTCGGCGGTGGTGCGGACGCCGCCGCTCGCCTTGACCCCGACGTCGTCGCCCACCACCGCGCGCATGAGCGCGATGTCCTCGGCGGTGGCGCCGCCCGTGCCGAAGCCGGTGCTGGTCTTGACGAAGGCCGCGCCGGCCGCCTTCGCCAGCGCGCAGCCGATGACCTTCTCGTCGCGGGTCAGCGCGCCCGTCTCGAGGATGACCTTGACCGGCCGGGGCCGCGACGCCTGCACCACTTCGCGGATGTCGCACTCGACGTAGGCGTAGTTCTTCGCCTTGAGCTGTCCGATGTTGATGACCATGTCGATCTCCTGCGCCCCCGCGCGGATGGCCTCGCGCGCCTCGAAGCTCTTGGCGCTGCTGGTGCCGGCGCCGAGGGGAAAGCCCACCACCGCGATGGCCTTGACCGGGCAGCCTTGCAGGAGCCGCGCGGCCACTCCCACGTTGGACGAGTTCACGCAGACGGTGGCGAAGCCGTACTTGCGGGCTTCGTCGCAGAGCTTGACCAGCTCGTCGCGGGTGGCGTCGGCCTTGAGCAGGGTGTGATCGATATAGGGCGCCAGGTCGCGGCTGGTGCGGATGGCGAGCGGCGTGAGCCGCGCGGTGCCGACGTCGTAGAGCTGGCTGGCGCTGCACATTTGATGCTCCTCGCAGGGCGCGCAGCCGTCGAGGTTGCACTCCTTGGGCACTTCGGCGGGAGTGGCGCGCAGGGGAGAGATGCGCTCTGGCGCCGGCTCGCCGCGCATCCGCTGCAGCGCCTTTTCGGCGATCATCGACGCGAGCTCGTCCAGCGGGTCCGCCATGGGTGAGCGCGTTGTAGGGTGCAGGGGAAAGGCCTGTCAACCTGCTACGATCCGATGATGCGCCTGCTCGCCCTCCTCTGCGCCGCCGCCTCCGCCGCCGGCTGCTGCGAATTTTCCGGACCGCGCTGGCACGGGCGGGTCAGCGATCACTTCGACGGCGCCAAGTTCCACAACCAGGTTCCCGGCGTGGCCCCGGGCGCGCTCACCGTCGCGCGCTGGCAACTCGCGCGCCATCCCCACGCCTGGCCCGCCTTCGCCGCCGCCGCCGCCGCCCGCCCGGCGCCGCGCGAGCCCGGCCTGCGCGTCACCCTCGTCAACCACGCCACCGTGCTCATCCAGATCGCGGGCGTGAACGTCCTGACCGATCCGATCTGGGGGGAGATCGCCGGACCGGTACCGTTCCTCGGCCGCAAGCGCCACCGCCCGCCGGGAGTGCGCATCGAGGATCTTCCGCCCATCGACGTGGTGCTGATCAGCCACGATCACTACGACCACCTCGAGATCGCGGCGCTGCAGCGCATCGTCGCGCTCCATCATCCGCGCATCGTGGCCGGGCTGGGCATGGCCAAACTGCTCGCCACCTACGGCATCCACGGCGCCACCGATCTCGACTGGTGGAGGTGGACTTCTGTCGGGAGCGTGCAGATCTGGGGACTGCCCGCGCGCCACGGCTGCCGGCGCGGCGCCTGCGACGACGACGCGCGCCTCTGGCTCAGCTTCCTCTTGCGCACCTCCGGCGGCGACGTCTACTTCGCCGGCGACACCGGCTACGGGCCGCACCTCCAGCAGATCGCCGATCGCTTCGGTCCGCCGCGCCTCGCGCTCTTGCCCATCGGGCCCGGAGCGCCGCGAGAGCTGTTCGGGGCGGTGCACCTCGACGCGCGGGAGGCGGTGCGGGCCGCGCGCGTGCTGGGCGCGGCCGACAACCTGCCCATCCACTTCGGGACCTTCGCGCAGGGAGACGAGGGCGACGGCGAGGCGGAGCGGACGCTGCGCGAGGCGCTCTTGCAGCCGGGCAGCCCGCGCTTCACCGTGCTGCAGAACGGCGAGTCGTGGGGCGCAGCAGCCGAAGGAGCGCAGCCAGCTTCCGGCGCGCCGCCGGCTACCAGCTCACCAGCGGCGGGAGGCTCATGAAGATGGCCTCGACGTTGCCGCCGCTCTTGAGGCCGAAGAGCGTGCCGCGGTCGTAGATGAGGTTGAACTCGACGTAGCGGCCGCGCCAGCGAAGCTGCGCCGCGCGGTCCTCTTCGGTGAAGGGCGTGTCGCGGCGGCGCTCGACCAGCGGCGCATACGCCGGCAAGAAGGCGTCGCCGACGGCGCGCACGAAGGGCCAGGCCGCCTCGCCGCGCAGGTAGTCGAAGAAGACGCCGCCTTTGCCGCGCTCCGACTGGCGGTGCGGGATGAAGAAATATTCTTTTGCCCAGCGCGAGAAGCGCGCGTAGCGGTCGTCGCCGCAGGCGCCTTTCAGCACGCCGTGGAAGTGCGCGGTGTCCTCCTCGAAGGGGCGGCAGGGCGTGAGATCGGTGCCGCCGCCGAACCAGCAGAGGTCGCCCACCTCGAGGTAGCGCACGTTCAGGTGCACGACGGGCACGAAGGGATTGCGCGGATGGATCACCAGCGAGACGCCGGTAGCGAAGAAGGGCTTGCCGGCGACCTCCTCGGGGAGCGGCGGCTCCACGCCCAGCGCCGCGTCTTCGGGAGCAGCGCGGCCCTCCGGTACGCCCGGATAGCGATCGCCCGAGACCGCCGAGAAGTTGCAGCCGCCCTTTTCGAAGAGCTCGCCGCGCAGCTCGCTCATCTCTCCGCCGCCGCCGCCGGGGCGCTGCCAGGAGGTCCGGCGGAACCTCTTGCCGGAAGTCTCCAGCTCCTCGAGGCCGGCGACGATGCGGTCGCGCAGCCCGCGGAAATGCGCCTCCACCTCGGCGCGCAGGGTGCCCATGCGGCGAGCAATACCACGGGCGCGGTAGAGTGGCGGCATGAGCGCGTTCAGCCCCGGCCTCCTGCTCTGCGATCGCTTCGAGGTGGTGCGGCGGCTGGGCGCC
>JANXXR010000409.1 GCA_025350525.1 Deltaproteobacteria bacterium | reverse complement strand
GGCTCATCGACATCAGCGACGAGAAAAACCCGGTCACCGTCTCCAAGCTGGCGCTGGAGATCCACGATCCGGCCAACTGCACGGCGACGCTCGCCGACATCAAGGACCAGGGATTCTTCGGATATGACGCGCACTACTGCTCAGTCGACAACGTCGCCAACGCAAAGCTCGCCGCCTGCGGCCACTTCCAGTCTGGCTTGCGCGTGTTCGACATCGGCGACCCGGCCAACCCGAAAGAGATCGCCTACTACAAGCCGCCGGCGCGGCGTACGCAGTACCATACCGGATCGAGCATGAACTTCGGCGGCTCGCACAACGACCACACCGCCGACTGGGCAACGGCCTTCTCCCGCTTCGTCTGGCACAACAACGAGCTGCACATCTGGTTCACCAGCCAGGACAACGGCTTCCAGGTGGTCAAGTTCACCAACGGCGTTGGCAACAACACCACGCTGGCCAAGCCAGGAGGAGGCTGCAGCAGCGCGGGCGGATCGTTCGGCGCCTTGCTGGTGCTGGGTCTCGTGCCGCTGCTGCGACGGCGCAGGTCGAAACGCGACGCGTGACTCTGTTGCGGAGTCCCAGAGCGCTGCTCGCCGCGGCGGCGCTCGCGCTCGTCTCGACGCCGTCCCTCGCCAACGGTGCCTTCCCGGACGAGTTCAGCATCTTTTTCCCGCCCAAGGCGCCCAGCCGGATCCTGGTGGGCGCCAACTTCGGCGCGATGATCTCGGAAGACAGCGGCGCCACCTGGCGCTACGCCTGCGAGCCTTACGTCACCACCGGGTCCGGGCTCGCGCTGTCGCAGGTCAACGTGATCTTCTACCAGGTCGCGGCAGACGGCGCCTTCCTCACCGACACCACCATCGGGACCGTCACGCGGTCGCCGGACGTCGGCTGCTCCTGGCCGACCTCCGGCGGATCGATCGCGGGCCTGGACGTGACGGACATCTTTCCCAGCCCGACCGATCCCGCCTTCGTCCTCGCCGTCACGGTGACCCCGACCGGAAGCTCGCTGTGGGCCTCGCACGACGGCGGCAAGAGCTTCGACGCTTCGGCCGTGTACACCAGCAATGTCCTGATCACCGGAGTCGAGATCGCGAAGAGCGATCCGGCGGTCATCTACGCGACCTTGAGCGGACCCTCGCTGGCCAAGCTGCTGCGCAGCGCCGATTCCGGGAAGACCTGGGCCACCTACGATTTGCCGACGCTTCCCCCGCCGCCGGGCCAGCAGACCGCCATCACCCCGAGGCCGCTCCTGCTCGCCGTCGATCCCGAAGACGCGACCGTCGCATACCTGCGGCTGCTCGGGCCGCCCTATGACGCCATCGCCATCGTCAGCAACGCCGGTCAGTCCGTCGAGGTCGCGCTGACCATCAGCGGCGTGTTCTCGGCTTTCGTTCGGGCGGGCGACAAGAGCTTGTACGCCGGAACACCGGACGGAAAGCTCTACCACCGTCCGCCGCAAGGAGCCTTCGCCGCGCCGATTAAGGGCCCGCGGTTCCGCTGCCTGGGACAGCGCCCCGGCTCCACCGATCTGTACGCCTGCGCCGATATGTTCCTCGACGGGTTCAGCGTCGGAGTGAGCCACGACGGAGGCGCGACCTTCCAGAAGGTGATGAAGATTTCGGAGTTGCTGGGGCCGCTCACCTGCGCAGCCGTCCAGAACGCCTGCACCGATCACTGGAATCGCATCCGGGTCGTCTTCGGCCCGGACGCCGGCACTCCCCCCGCGGACGGAGGCGGAGCGGTGACGCCTCCGAGCAGCGGCCATTGCGCCTCCACCGGCGGCGGAGCCGTGGCAACGCTGGCGCTCGTCGCCTTCGCTCTGCGCAGGAAGAGGAGACGTTGAAGTTCTGGCATTGGCTCGCGGTGGCCGTGATCGCGGTGGCCGCGGCCGCTGCTCCCCGCCTCTGGCGCAGTCCCTTCGTGACGGAGCGGCGGGCCGCGCTCCACCTGCGCCGTGCGGAGCAGCATCTCGCCGCCAACGACTTCGACCGCGCCCGGCCCGAGCTCCGCGCGGCCCTGCGGCTGCAACCAAAGAACGCCGACGCGCGCCGGCAGCTTGCGCAGAGCGAGCTCGCCGTCGGCAACTGGGAGCTCGCCTTCGTCGAGTTCGAGTCCTTGACGGCAGCCCACCCCGATGACGCCGACGGCTGGATCCGTCTCGCGGAGCTGATGCTGAAATTCGGCTTCCTCGAGGCGCCCGAGGCGGCACTGGACAAGGCGATCGATTTGGCGCCGGGGCGCGCCGAGGCGCACCGGGCGCGAGGCGAGATCCGTTTTCACCTGGGAAGATATTTCGGCGCCATGATGGACGCCCGGGCAGCCGTGGCGGCATCGCCCGGCGCGCCCGCGGCTTGGCGCCTGCTCGTGCAAAGCACCGCCCGCTCGCGTGGGGGCGAGGCCGGCATCGAGGATGCCCGGCGCGGCCTTCTGGCCTCAGGTCGCGTGCCCGCGGTGGTCCTGCCACTGGCCGGTTTGCTGACGGCAGCCGGCCGCGTGGACGAGGCTTTCGCTCTCCTCGAAGGGATGGGGTCCGGTCAGCCTTGGGGTGAGCAGCTGACGCGGGTTCGCATCCACTTGAGCTCCGGGGACCGCGCTTCTTCCCGAAAGCTGCTGGCGGAAATGACCGAACCCGAACTGGGCCCGCCTCCCGCCCCGTCGCGCAGCCATCGTCCGGACGCACAGAGCGATGCAGGCGCCTTGGGGGCGTGGTCACGGGAGCACTGGCCGGGCCGGCTGGCGCAGCTGCGGCAAGCGCTCGAAGCGCAGTTGCGGCAGAAGAACTGGACCGAAGCGCAACGGATTGTCGATAGCGCGCGCCGCACGTATCCGGACACGGCCTTCGCGGCGTTTCTCGCCGGCATCCTGGAGATCTCGCGCGACAACGCAGACGGGGCTGAACGGCATTTCCTCGAGGCCTTGGCGCTCGCGCCGCGACTTCCGACGGTCGTCGCGGCCCTTGCCAGGACCTGGGCCCGCCAGTATGGACCTGCGGCTGCCGGCGAGAGGCTGGTGGCCTCGGCGCAGGGCGACCGGGACTTTTTTTTCGCCCGCTCCATGGCGGCGCGGGCCTATCTGGAAGAGCGCGACCCGGTCCAGG
>JANXXR010000397.1 GCA_025350525.1 Deltaproteobacteria bacterium | reverse complement strand
CGCTGCCGAAGTTTGGACTGCTGCACGCCGCGAGCTCCCTCCTGCTCTTGCTGGAGATGGCCCTGCTGCTGATCGCCGGCTGGCATGGGTTGCGTATGGTGTCCCCGAAACTCCGACGGTAGTCGTTGACACCGGGCACGGTGCGGCTAGATCTCGGCGCCATGTCGATCCAAGTGACGCTGATTCCCGGCGACGGCATCGGGCCGGAAGTGGTCAATTCCGCCGTCGAGGTCATCGAGGCCGCCGGCGCGCGCCTGCAGTGGGAGCGGGCCGCCGCGGGCGCCGGAGCGGTGCCGACCCACGGCACGCCCATCCCCGCCGAGACGCTGGAGTCGATCCGCCGCAACAAGCTGGCCTTGAAGGGCCCGCTCTCGACGCCCATCGGCGAAGGCTTCCGCAGCGTCAACGTGGCGCTGCGCAAGGAGTTCGACCTCTACGCCAACCTCCGCCCGGCCCGCAGCTTCGCCGGCGTCGAGACCCGGTATACAGGTGTAGACCTGGTGGTCATCCGCGAGAACACCCAGGGGCTCTACTCGGGCGTCGAGCATTACATCGACGAGGAGCGCACCGCCGCCGAGAGCATCTCCATCATCACGCGGAAGGGCTCCGAACGGATCATCGAGTACGCCTTCGCCTGGTGCAAGGCCAACCAGCGCCGCAAGCTGACGCTGGTGCACAAGGCCAACATCCTCAAGTGCACCAGCGGGCTCTTCCTCGACACCGGCCGCGCCATCGCCACCAGGCATCCGGAGATCGAGTTCAAGGAGATGATCGTCGACAACTGCGCCATGCAGCTGGTGCGCAACCCGAACCAGTTCGACGTGCTGGTCACCACCAACCTCTTCGGCGACATCCTCTCCGACCTGACCTCGGGCCTGATCGGCGGCCTCGGGCTGACGGCGGGGGCCAATATCGGCAAGAGCGCGGCCATCTTCGAGGCGGTGCACGGCACGGCGCCGGACATCGCCGGCAAGGGCATCGCCAATCCCACGGCGGTGATGCTGGCGGGCGTGATGCTCCTCGAGCACATCGGCGAGCGGACGGCGGCGGAGAAGCTGGTGACGGCCATCCGCGAGGCCATCGCCTCCAAGGAAGCGGTCACGCCGGACCTGGGCGGCAGCGCCACCACGCGGATGTTCGCCAACGCCGTGCTCAAGCGGCTGAAGTAGGCGTCAGCGGGTCCCGGGCACGATGCCGGCCAGCGCCGCGTCGAAGACGGCGAGGCCCAGCCGGTCGGTCTCGTCCGGCGACAGATCCTCGAAGCGGAAGGCCACGCGGTACGGCTTCCCCTTGCGCTGCACGCTGACCACCCGCAACTTGCCGGCGACGGTGCGGCCGGGCTCCACCTCCATCGAGAAGGTGCCCTGCAAGCCAGCCCGCGGCGGGACGGCCATCGTCACCGCGAAGCCGCCCACGCCCAGGTCCACTGTCCGCGTCCGGGTGACCACGCGGTCGACCGTCAGCTCGATGGGCAGCTCGCTCGCCACCCGCAGCGCCTTGCGCCCCTTGGCGTTGGGCGAGGCCCGCAGCCGCTGCGCCGCCAGGATGGCCTGCGCCAGCGTCTCGCGCTCCTCGAGGTAGCGCTTGAGCTCGTCGGGCGGCAACGAGCCGCGGCGCGCCTGCTCGTGGAGGTTGCGCAGGGCGACCACCCACTCTCCCAGGCTCATCCAGTCGGTCTCGCCGCTCATCGTCCCTCGGTGCGTGAAGCAAAGAATTCGAAGTGCTGCAGGGCGGTGTCGAGAACTTCCGTCTCCATACGCTCCGAATCGGCCGAGCTCACCCCCAAAAGCTGGAAGGAGATGCGCCAGGCGGTGCCTTCATCAGAGACGTTGACCACCCGCGCCTGCCCGCGCAATTCGCCGCTCGAGAGTGCTAACGCGAATCCGACCAGCTCGCCCGCCGGCAGCGCGACCGGAACGAAGGTGGAGAAGCCGCCCGCGGAGAGGTCGAGCGTCTCGGAGCGGACCGAACCCGACGGAAGCAACAGCTCGAGCGGCAGCAGTCGCACCGCCCGCAGCGCCCCGCGGGCCGTCTGGCCGGGGGCGACCGTCAGGCACTGGGCCGCGAGCAGCAGCGCCGCGAACTCCTCCCGCAGCTCGTGGTACGCGGCCACCTCCGCCAGGGCCAGCCGCCCCGCGCGCGCCTTCTCGTGGAGAAAGCGGAATGTCTCGAGCCACTCCCGTAACCGCACGGCGGTAAAGTGTCAGATCGGCGCCGCCGGCATCCAGAGGGCTCCTTCCCGCTCCTCGACCGCGAGCCGGGTGAGGCCACGCCCGTCGCAGGGCCCGCCCAGGCACTCGCCCGAAGCCGGATCGAAGCGCGCGCCGTGCGCCGAACACTCCAGCTCGCCCGAGGGCAGAAAGAGCCGGCCGTCGCCCAGGTCCACCGGCTGCGCGCGGTGCGGGCAGACATTGAGGTAAGCGCGGACGGCGCCTGCGCGGGTGCGGAGCGCGAAGCCCTCCAGCAGCACCGGGCCGAAGCGCCCCTCGACGGTGCTGAGGGGAAAACGCACCGACTCTCCTTCCCGCAATTGCGAGAGGTCGCACAGCTTCAGGCGGGTTTCCAGGGGATCTCCCTGCCGCCCGCGCGCAGGTTGGCGGCGCGGGCCATCATGAAGAGCAGATCCGAGAGCCGGTTCAGGTACGCGAGCGCCTGCGGCGAGACCGTCGCGCTCTCGGCGAGCGAGACGACCTTGCGCTCCGCCCGCCTGCAGACGGTGCGGCAGAGGTGCAGCGCCGCCCCCGCCCGCGAGCCGCCCGGCAGGATGAA
>JANXXR010000386.1 GCA_025350525.1 Deltaproteobacteria bacterium | reverse complement strand
GGAGGAGACCGCGGGCACCGGCAGCAAAAGCTCGCGCCCGACGCTGCGCAGCCGCAGGAAGAGCTCGGGCGAGGCGGGCATCGCCTCGAGGAGCGGGCCGCCGCCCTGATCGGGATCGCTGCGGTAGAGCGCGTCGGCGAGCACCACCCGCAGCAGCGGATCGCGCTCGGTCCGCAGCGCCGAGCGCAGGAAGGGCAGGTTCTTCTTGTCCGCCGCCGAGGCCAGCGCCGCATAGGTGGCGATGCGCGCCTTCAGCTCGGCCGGCTGCGCCTCCTGCGGCGAAAGCTGCGACACGGCGGCCAGCGCCGCCTCCCGCGCCGAGGCCTCCGGCGCGCCGACGGCGGCCAGCATCACGCCCAGCCGATCGATCGACGAGACCACCGGCCCGCTCTTGCCGGTCCAGTCGTTGACCAGCACGGAGAAGACGAACCGCTCGCCGCCCAGGCTCTGCACGTAGCCGGAGAGCGCGGTGACGCGCTCGAGGGTGCCGGTCTTGGCGCGCAGGCGGCCGGCGGCGTCGGTGCCCTCCATGCGCAGCCGCATGGTGCCGTCGCGCGCGGCGATGCCCAGCGAGGCGACGAACTCCGAGGCCACCGGAAAGCGCTTCCACACCGCCTGCAGCAGGCTGGCCATCTGCCGCGCGGTGAAGCGGTTGGTGTCGTTGAGCCCGCTGCCGTTGTGCAGCACGTAGGTGCCGCGCGGCAGGCCCAATTCCGCCAGGAGATCTTCGGCGACCTCGAGCCCCTTGGGCCAGGTGCCGGGCGAGCCCTTGAGCTCGGCGCCCAGCGTCTTCACCAGCATCTCGGCGATGAAGTTGGAGGAGACCTTGTTCATGTCGCGGACCACTTCGGCGAGCTCGGGCGATTCGTACGACTGGAGCAGCACCGCCGAGCCCGGCACTTCGCCGCGGCGCACCCGTCCGGAGACGCGGATGCCGCGCTGCTTGAGCAGCATCTTAAGGGTCTGGCCGTAATAGAAGGTCGGGTCGCCGACGCGGCGGAACATCACCACCGGGTCGGCGCCGCGGGGGATGCGCCCCTCGACGGCCACGCGGGTGCGCTCGCCGTCGGCGACGGTGCGCGGGCGCAGCTTGCGCCGCCCGTTGGTCCGCACCGTGATCACCCGGGAGTCGACGACGAAGTAGTCGCGGGCGTCGGGATCGACCTCGACCCGCGCACGCTGCCCGGTCCGGTCGGCGGCGGTGATGTAGATGGCGACCGCGTTGTGGTTGAGCGAGAGCGCGCCGACTCCGGCGGCCCAGGACTTGTCGCTCGTCTCCTGCTCCCAGCCGGGGCCGAACTGCTCGCGGTCGAAGAAGGTGTCGTCGAGGACGATGTCGCCCACCGTCCGCAGGCCGCGGTGCCAGAGGTCGGTGACCAGGCCCTCGAGCCGCTCGGTGGTGACGGCCGGATCGCCGCGCCCCTTGACGAAGAGCGCCCCGGCCCGGCCGTTGTGCAGCGGTCGGTCGGCCAGGTAGTCGGTGGTGAAGCGGTACTCGGGGCCGAGGCGTAACAGTGCCGCGGCGCTGGTGATGAGCTTGGTGTTGGAGGCGGGGTTGAGCAGATCCTCGGCGTTCTTGGAGAGGACCACCGACCCGTCGTCGAGCGACTGCACCTCGACGCCGACGTGCGCCCCCGAGAGCGGCGGCTGCTGGAGCAGCTGCTCGACCGACCGGCGCAGGGTCTCGCGGTCGGCCTTCTCGGCGCGGACGGACGACGGCAGAGCCGCCGCGGCGGCGGCGAGGAAGACCAGGAGGGTGCGGCGTTCCTGCACTGAAGACCTCTCGGGCAGCGGCTGCGCCCGGTCCGATTTTACCAAGCGCTTGCCCGCCCGGCAAAACTACCGTCGGGGATTTCATTCTTTGTGACGCAAGACCCCCGACGGGCCCAACCTCACACCAGCGGCTTCTCGGACAACAACCGGGCTTCCGCACAACATCCCGCCGTGCGAGAGTGCGCCGCCGGAAAAGCAGATTTGAGAGGGAGAAAATCGCATGGACCCGTTCGAGCGCGATGCAGCCCGCTGCGTCTTCGTGGGCATCTCGGGGCTTTCCCCCACGGCTGACGAGCTCAAGCTCGTCCGGCGCGGCGTCGGCGGCGTCATCCTCTTTTCCCGCAACGTCCTCGAGCCCGCGCAGGTGGCCGAGCTTTCCCGCGAGCTGAAGGCGGCGGCGCCGGGGCCGCTCCTCATCTCCATCGACCAGGAGGGGGGCCGCGTGCAGCGCCTGCGCCCGCCCTTCTGGACCGCCTGGCCGAGCATGCGGCGGATCGGCCGCATCGACGAGCAGGGCGGCGTCCTCGGGCTCAACGGCACCGCCGTCGCCGAGAAGGTGGGCCGCCTGATCGCGCGGGAGCTGTCGGTATGCGGCTTCGATCTCGACTACGCCCCCGTCGTGGACGTGGACACGAACCCGCTCAACCCCGTCATCGCCGACCGCTCCTTCAGCCGCGACCCGCGGCGGGTGGCGCGCCTCGCCGTCGCCTTCGCGCAGGGCCTCGAGAAGGGCGGCGTCGCCTCCTGCGTGAAGCACTTCCCCGGCCACGGCGACACCTCGCAGGACTCGCACCAGACCCTGCCGCGCCTCGCCCACGACCGGCAGCGGCTCTGGGAGGTGGAGCTGTTGCCCTTCGTGGCCGCGGCCCGCGCCGGCCTCGCCTCGGTGATGACCGCGCACGTGCGCTTCGAGGCCTTCGACCGGCTGCCCGCGACCCTCTCGCCCCAGTCGCTGGAGCTGCTGCGCAAGGATGTCGAGTTCAAGGGCTGCTGCATCTCCGACGACCTGGAGATGAAGGCCATCTCCGACATCTGGGGCGTCCCCGATGCCGCCGAGCTCGCCATCGCCGCCGGCTGCGACGCAGTGCTGGTGTGCCACTCGCTCGCGACCCAGCACGACTCCATCGACGCCATCGCCCGCGGCGCACGGGCCGGCCCACTCTCGCGCGAGCGATTGGTCGAGGCGGCGCAGCGGGTCCTCACGCTGCAGAAGTTTGCCCGCCCCGCCTCCAGCATCGACCCGATGGCGGCCGGCGCCTCCTGCGCCACCGAGGAGCACCGCCACTTCGCCGCGCAGCTGTCGGAGTCGGGCGAGATGGCCGCGGACCAGCGGGACCCCACCGAGCAGCGGGCGTGAAGCTGCTCGCGGTCCTGCTCCTCCTCTCCTCCGCGGCGCCGGCGCGCAAGCCGCAGAAGGCGCGCGCGGCCAAGTCCTCCGGGGCGCAGATCGATCCGTCGCGGTTCTTCGCCACCCGCACCGGGCTGGTCCGCATCTACGAGGGACGCAGCCGGCCCGAGACCAGCGACGAGCCTGCCGCCGGCGCCTCCTGCGAGGTGCTCTCCAGCAAGCCGCGCGAGGCCTCGGCCGCGGGCGAGATGAAGGAGAGCTGCACCATGATCCTGGGCCGCAAGGCCAGGGGCGCGACCGAGCTCACCTACCAGCTGCGCA
This sequence comes from Deltaproteobacteria bacterium, assembly GCA_025350525.1. GTDB lineage: Bacteria > Myxococcota > Myxococcia > Myxococcales > 40CM-4-68-19 > 40CM-4-68-19. Next base: position 2,819 of record JANXXR010000386.1, on the reverse strand, counting down.
AGGACGGCATCTGGAACACGCAGGTGCAGGCGCAGGGGATGGCGGCGCCGCAGGCGGTGGACCGGCTGGTGCTGCCGTCGCCGCTGAAGGTCGGCGCCACCTGGAAGGAGGCGCGCGAAGGCGGCGGGCTGGACCGCACCGTCCGCAGCGCAGGGGGAGCGTGCAAGGCGGCGGGGCGCAGCTTTGCCGACTGCCTGGTGCTCGGCGTGGTGCAGAAGCAGGGCAAGGGCGTGGTGCGGCGGTATCGGGAGATCTACGCCGCCGGCGTCGGGCTGGTCGAGGACGCGCAGTGGGAGTTGGTGGACGTGAAGGGATTGTGAGGCAGGCCTCAGGCCTCACGCTTCAGGCTTCAGGCCGACGAGGTCAGCGGCGGGTCAGCGCGCCTTCGCCGAGAAGGGCCAAGGCTCCCAACAGCAAGAGGCCGCTCCATAAGGGGGTGCCGTGGGCGCCCTGGGCGGCTTCCGACGACGCCGCCACCTGTGCCGAGCCGGCGCCGCCGAGTTGGGCCTTGAGCTCGGCTTCGTCGACGCGGGAGAGGTCGCTCTCCTTTGGATCGGTCAGCGCCACGAAGGAGAGCGAGAGATCCTCGTGCGCGGATCCGTGGGCAGGGCCCACCTGGCAGCGGTAGAGACCGGGCAAGAGCAGCGGGCCCGCGATGGCCCCCGCGTCGTCCTGCTTCTCGCGCCGCAGCGGGACCGGTTTTCCGTCGGGGCCCAGCACCTGCGCGACCACCAATCCCTGCGGAGCTTCGACGGCGCGCTCGGCGCCGACCGCCGCTGAAGGCGGCGACTTCTCCTCCAGCGCCGAGGCGAGGAAGCTCACCGCCTGCTGCAGCACCGGCAGGAAGCTCACCCGGATGGGCCAGTCGGTCCAGGTCCGCGAGGCGGTGCTGGTGTAGAGGAGCACGCGGCCCGCGCCCAGCCGGCTCTCGATCAGCGCGGGCGCGCCGTCGTCGTAGAAGGCGAGCGTGTGCGCCTGCGAGGCGGGGTCGGGCTTGAGCAGCGCGTAGCGGAAGGTTCGCGCGCTCTCGAGGCCTTCGCGCTCCGCCGGGCCGAAGACGCGGAAGAGCGGATGCGTCCATTCGACCACGCCGAAGCGCGCGGCGTGCTCCTCGGCCCCCTGCGCGCCCGGCTCGGCGGCGGTCTTGATCAGGTGCAGCGGCCGCGGCAACAGGTCGCCGAAGGCTTCATTGTAAAGATCCGGATCGACGTGGTCGCCGAGGGCGATGAAGAGCCCCAGCCCGCGGTGCGCGACGGCGTTGCGCAGCTTCTCGACGAAGGCGCGGGGCGGCGGCGCGACGTTGAGGAGCAGCACCACTTCGTAGCCGTCGAGGGAGGCGTTGGCGGCGGCGTCGGCGTCGAGCGTCTGGGCGACGATGCGGCCAAAGGTCCGCGCCGGGGCCAGCGCCGCCTCGACGAAGAAGGCCTCGTCGCGGCTGCGCAGCGAGGCGGGAGAGCCGTCGATGATGAGCGCCTTCACGTCGCGCGGCACGTGGACGGCGAAGTCCTGCCCGTCGTCGTCGTCGAGGCCCTGCGCCTCGTCGCGGGCGAGCTCGACGCGGCCCAGCACCACGCCCGCGGGCAGCACCGCGCCCAGCGTCTTCTTGGCGGTGCCGTGCGCGGGGACGTCGACGAAGCCCTTGGCGACGGTGTTCTGGCCGATCTTCAAGGACACTTGAAGTCCCACCGCCGCCTGCGCCGAATGGTTGGCGATGGTCGCCACCACCTCGTAGCCGCGGGCGCCCAGCGAGGCCGCCGGCCGCACCGCCGTGGCGATCACCGCCGCGTTGGGGAGGGCCGCGCCCTGGGCCGCATCGACGAGAACGATGTTGGGCTTGAGGCCCGGCGCCCCCGCCGGCGCGCCCGGAGGCGGCGGTACCAGGGGCGGCGGCGCGTCGAGGCGGATGGCGTGCGCCGCCAGGTCGCTGAAGGCGATGATGCGCTTGCCGGCCACCGGGCTGTCGCCCAGCGCCTTGGCGGCGGCGGCGATGCAGGAGGTCAGGTCAGAGCCGGCGTAGGTGGGCTGCGCGCCCTGCAGCAGGCGGCGGGCGGCGAGGCGATCGAAGGACGGCGCGGCCAGGCCCCCACCGGAAAATCCGGAGGAGCCGGCGCAGAGGCCCACGGTGGCGGGCTCGTCGGGGCCGAGGCGGTCCAGGGCCGAGAGCGCCTCGGCGCGGGCGCGCTCGAACAAGGTCCTGCTGCCGATGCGGTAGCGCATCGAGAGCGAGGCATCGAGGATGAGCGCCGTCGCCTGCGGCCCAGAGGCCTGCGCCGCCTGCGCGCCCTTGGGCTTGAGCGACGGCCGCGAGAGCGCCAGCGCCACCGCGGCGATGAGCAGGCAGCGCAGCGCCAGGAGGAGGATCTGCCGCAGCCGCAGCCGCCGCGCCTTCTGCCGCTGCGAGCGCAGCACGAACTCGATGGCCCCGAAGGCCAGCGGCCGCGGCCGGCGCTGGTTGAAGAGGTGCACCAGGATCGGCAGGGCCACCGCGAACAGGCCCCACAGATACGCCGGGTGGGCGAACTGCAGCACCTAGGCCGCCTCCCGCCGCGCCAGCAGCTCGAGCAGCACCCGGTCGGGCGCGGCGTCGGTGGCGATCTGCTGGACCTCGACGTCGGCGCGGGCCAGATCCTTGCGCGTGGTCTCGAGGAAGCTGCGCATCTCGGCCAGGTAGCTCTCGCGGATCTGCCGCGGCTGCGCCTCGATGGCGCGGTCGTCTTCCATGGAGAGGAAGCGGGTGGGGTCGTCGAAGGGAAACTCCAGCTCCTCGCGGTCGTGGATCTGCAGCAGCAGTACGTCGTGCCGGCGGGAGCGGAGCATTT
>JANXXR010000353.1 GCA_025350525.1 Deltaproteobacteria bacterium | reverse complement strand
GGTGACAGCTCGCGATCGCGCTGGGAGGAGGACCACGGCTCGCCCAGCGGCCCAGGAGTGGTACGAGGGGCGGAGCCCCTTGTACAGCGGAGCGGGCGCAGCCCGCGCAGCGCCCCAAAGAAGAAATGCCTCGGCAGGTGCTGGCTCCTCTGCCCTGCGCCTGGAGAGGAGCCAGTCAAAATCATCGAAGTCCGGGTTACGCGGGCCCCTGCAGAGGTCGCCGGCTACCGTTGGATGAGGGCCGCCAGCTTCTGACGCGCGTCCTCGATCGCCTGCGGCGTGGCATTGCCCTCATAGGTCTTGGGGAAGACGCTGCGCGCAATCTCCCACGCCTCCGGTCCGTGACCCGCGGCCCTCGCCAGCACCAGCAATTCATAATCCTGCTCGCCGTCGCGAATGCCCTTCATGCGCAGCGATTCGATGGGGATCTCGGTCTGCCCGCCGATCCTCGCCGGCGTGCCCGGATAGAAGAGATTGCCGTCGCCCCAGGAGCCGAAGTCATCCTGCCTCGTCCAGGGATCGCCCTGCGCATAGGCATTGGTCGTCTCGAAATAAAGGATTCCCGAGACTCCGTAGAGATAGGAAAGCCATTCCTGCGCGCGATACCGGCTGCCGTCGGCGTCCACCTGCATGGTGGGCCACCCGGTGAAATACCTGCGTCCCCAGTCATCGGTGGGCCGGGAGCAGCCGTGGGCCATGCAGCTCTGGTACCACCAGACGGTGCCGCCGTAGTTTGCTCGCTGCGAGCCTTCATACTGGGCGCCGAAGCCCGGCTTGTCGTCCATCCAGTTCATGATCGGCGTGTACAGGTCGACGCCGGTGAGGCCGTTCTGCTGGCCGCGCGTCACCGAGGTGGTCACCAGGATGGGAATGCCGGGATCGCCGACGCGAGACGCCTCGATGCGCAGGTTGATCTCGGAGAAGGCGCACTTGAGGGGCGGCTCGTCGCAGACCTGGTTGAAGAGCGCGGGAAACCAGCCCTTGTCGCGGAAGTGCTGGCCCCAGGCGTGCGCGGCCGTGCTGCTCAAAGTGCCCGATGGCGTCATGGCGCGTACCGAGGTGAGCCTGGCGCCCGGCAGCCGGGTGGGCGCGGTCCCGTCGAGAAAGGGACCGACGGCCGCATCGAAGTCCGGCCACCGCGTCGAGCCGTCGTTGGCCACGGGCGATCCCAGCTCCGGGGAGTCGATGGTGAAGCGGTTGTCGAGCGCCGCCGTCACGTAGCGGTTGCGGAGCAGGATCTCCGCTGCGGCGTTGCCGCAGGAAGCGTCGCCGTGGCCGAGGCAGGGACCGTTCCAGTTCAGGCCGTAGGCGGAGCGCAGCGTGGCCGTCGACGGGATGGCGAAGTTCCAGACCTTGAGCGAGACCGGCACCGCGGCGGAGATTCCGCCGCTGACGCGAACCTCGCCCCAATAGGTGCCCGCAGGGAGGTCCGGAGGGACGTGCACGTCGACGAGGACTGCTCGGCTCTCGCCAGCTGGCACGGAGAAGGGAAAGGCGTTCCGCTTCTCGCCGACAAAGGAGTCGACGTCCGGGACGAGCGCGTCGGGCCAAAGTCCGCTCGCCCCGTCGCCGCCCGAGGGCCCGGAGAGGTCCAGCAGCGCCTCGCGGTAGACGGCGATGTCCCGCCCTCCGATCGAGTGGCCCGCGCCGTCGGCGAGCGTAGAAAACGACATGGTCAGATCGGCTGCGTCTCCGGTGACGACGACCTGGAAGGACTGGAATTCGTTCTTGGCGGCGGAGATCGAGGCGCCGCGTATTACGGCGCCCGCGGGCACTGGGGTAGCGGGACGGATCTTGGTCGTCGGAGGAGCGACCCAGACGCGGTCGTCCCCCGCCGCGCGGGCCGCAGCGGCGCCGAGGGCGGAGAGCACGAAGATGGCGAGGAACAGGTTCTGCGATCGATTGCGGGACTGCACCATTTGGTTTCCTGATCAGGAAGGCGCGGAAGTCGCGCCCTCCGCGTGGGAACGAAGGCGGCGCGGGAACCCTTCCGCAGTGGCGCGCCTCCTCTTCCCTCCCCGGCTCTCGGTTGCGCACGGCTGAGCCCGCGCTGCCCCGCAGGCCAGCCACGCTGGCGCCCGCACACTTCCCGTGATCCATTCCCACCTGCCCTCGTCAGGCGGCTGGAGGCAGGCGGGCGCCGCGCAGTCGGTGGCAGAGGAAGCGGGCACCCGGCTTCTCTCTTTTTTTGAATTGTTTTCGCCGGGGCGCCTGCTCCCCGGACGAGCCGGCCGGCGGCTGGCTTGACTTCGCCCGCGCGGGCGGAAAGGTTGGCGCCATGTCCGATGACAAGCCGCACTGGGGAACATTGGCCGTCCGCGGAGGCGAGCCGCGCGGCAAGGCGTACGACGCCGTCACCACGCCCATCGTCGCCTCCTCGACCTATGCCTTCGGCAGCACCAAAGAGCTCAACCGCTACTTCGAAGGCGACCACCAGCGCGAGGAGTACGGCCGCTACGGCAACCCCACCGTCCGCGCCGGCGAGCAGAAGATCGCTGCCCTCGAAGGCGCCGAGGCCGCCGCGCTCTTCGGCAGCGGAATGGCCGCCGTCACCACCACCCTCTTCGAGCTGCTCAAGAGCGGCGACCACCTCATCCTCACCTCGGACTGCTACCGCCGCACCCGCCAGTTCGTCGGCCGCTTCCTCGGGCGGCTGGGCATCGAGTCGACGCTGGTCGAGCCGGGCAACGAAGCGGCGCTGCAACAAGCGCTGCAGCCGGGCCGCACCAAGGTCATCCTCACCGAGTCGCCGACCAACCCGTACCTGCGCATCGCCGATCTTCCCCTCTACGCGCGCGCCCGCGACGCCTGCCCCGGCGCCAACTTGATCGTGGACGCGACCTTTGCCACGCCCATCAACCAGCGCCCGCTGCAGCAGGGGGTGGACCTCGTCATCCACTCGGCCACCAAGTACCTGGGCGGCCACAACGACCTCCTCGCCGGCGCCGTCTGCGGCCGCGCGGGCCTGGTGCAGGCCATCCAGGATCTCCGTGGCGTGCTGGGCGGCGTGCTCGATCCGCAGAGCGCCTTCCTCCTCATCCGCGGCCTGAAGACCCTGCCCCTGCGCGTGCGGCAGCAGAACCAGACCGCGCAGCACATCGCGCAGCTCCTCGAGCAGGACACGCGCGTCCGCCGCGTCTTCTATCCGGGCCTCGAAAGTCATCCCGATCATGCGCTGGCGAAAAAGCAGATGAGCGGATTCGGCGGCGTCATCAGCTTCCGCCTGAGCGGCACCGTCGACCACGCCTCGCGCTTCGTCGACGCCTGCAAGCTGGCGACGATCGCGCCCTCGCTGGGCGCGGTCGAGACCCTCATCGAGCAGCCGGCCATCATGTCGTACTTCGAATTGACCACCGGGCAGCGCGAGGCCATCGGCATCTTCGACGACCTCATCCGCCTCAGCGTCGGCCTCGAGGACGCAGGGGACATCGCCGCCGATCTGCTGCAGGCGCTCGACGCAGCCTTCGCCGCCGCGCCGCCGCCCGCGTAAGCTGCCGCCCGATGAACGACCGGCTGCGCGGCACCTTCTTTGGAATGGCCTCGGCCGTGCTCTTCGGCCTCTCGGCGCCGTTCGCGAAGCTGCTGCTCTCTGGCGCGGGGCCGCTCTTTCTCGCGGGGCTGCTCTACCTCGGCGCGGGCGCCGCCTTCCTCCTGGTGCGCACTTCCTCCCAGGAGGCGAAGCTCACCCGCGCGGACGCCCCGCTCCTCGCCGCGGCGGTGCTGGCTGGCGCCGCGCTGGCGCCGCCCTTGATGCTCTGGGGACTTCTGCGCTTGAGCGGCCTCACCGGCTCCCTGCTCCTCAACCTGGAGGCGCCCTTCACCATGGCCCTCGCGGTCGCGCTCTTCGGCGAGCACCTCTCGCGGCGCGAGGCGCTGGCGGCGGCGCTTTTGGTGCTGGGCGGGGCCATCGTCGGCGCTCACGGCGAGCGCGGGCTGACCGGATCCTTGCTGGGCGCGCTGGCCATCGGGCTCGCCTGCCTCTGCTGGGCCATCGACAACAACCTCTCGGCGAGGCTCGCGCTCAAGGATCCGGTGACGGTGGTGCGCATCAAGATGCTCTCCGCCGGCGCGGTGAACCTGGTCGCGGGCGCCTTCCTCGAGTCGCGGCTGCCGGCGGCGCGCATCGCCGCCTGGGCGCTGGTGCTGGGCGCCTTCAGCTACGGCGCGAGCTACCTCTTCTATTTGAAGGCGCAGCGCATCCTCGGCGCCGCCCGGCAAGGCGCTCTCTTCGCGCTGGCGCCCTTCGCGGGCGCGGCGCTGGCCATGCCGCTGCTCGGCGATCGCCCGTCGGTGGCAGACCTGGCCGGCGCGGTGGTGATGGCCCTCGGCCTCGTCCTCCTGGTCCGCGCCCGCCACGCGCACCGGCACCAGCACCACGCGCTCGACCACGAGCACCTCCACCTCCACGACGCGCATCACCAGCACGCGCACGACCAGCACGCGCACGATGGCCCGCTGGTGGAGCCGCTAGTGGAGCCGCACTCGCACCCGCATCACCACGGCGAGGCGACGCACGAGCACCCGCACGTCTCGGACGCGCACCACAAGCACCGGCACTGACGCTGCTCTGGCGATCGCTGGTCAGCTGGCGCTTCCGACCGCGTACCGCAAGAACAGGTGCGACCCCGAGCGGCGCAGGCTGCGGAGGCGGAGCGGCTGCCCACCCAGGTCGCGGCCGTCGGTCAGCGCCTTGCGGCCGTCGCCCGCGAAGCGGCCGAAGAGGTGCGGCGAGAGCGTGAGGAAGATCTCGTCCACCAGCCCCGCGGCGGCCAGTTCGGTGAAGAGCCGCGGGCCTCCTTCGCAGAGGATGCGCTGGTGGCCGTCCGCGCCGATGCGCTCGAGGATCTCCCGCGGCGAGAGCTTGCCCGTCAAGAGGACGCCGTCGCGCAGCGCCGGATGCGCCGGATCGACCTGGCCCGATCCGCTCACCACGTAGAGCCGCGGCCGCAGCCTGCCGACGCGGGCGTAGAGGTCTCTCGCTTCGGGGAAGATGCTGTCGGCGAACCAGAGATCGCGCTGCGCCGCCCGCAGCGTGCCGGCGCCGATGAGCACGGCGTCGGCGCAGGAGCGCAAGAGGCCCATGAGGAAGTGGTCGGCTCGCGAGCCGCCGCTGACCACCGCGCCCGACTCGCCTTCGGTGGCGAGCGCGACCACGCCGTCCACCGACTCGACGAAGTTGACCGCGACGCCGCTCCAGCGCGGGTCGCCGCCGTACTCGGCCACGGGCGCGCCGGAGGTCTCGTCGAAGAGCACCTCGAAGAAGTTCATGCCGGCGCCGCCTCCAGCGCGTCGCTGCGGAAGAGCGCGCCCAACTTCAAGGTTTGCCAGGCGCGCCACCCGATGCGAAGAAGATCCCGGGATGTCGATCCTGATCGCCGGACACTACTGCCACGACACTCTGCTCAGCAACGCCGGGACCCATCGGGCCTTGGGCGGATCGGCGGCGTACGCGGCGGCCATCCTCGAGGCGCTGCACCAGCCGTACGCGGTCGCCGCGAAGGTGGGCGCGGACTTCCTCTACGGGGCTCAGGTGACGCGGCCCGCGCGCGTGGTGCCGGGGCGCACCTCGAGCTTCATCGACGACTATCGCTCAGGCGAGCGGCGCTGTTCCGTCGAGGCCGTCTGCGAGCCGCTCGACCCGGAGGACATCGAGGGCGCGTATGAGGTGGGCATCGCCTGCGCCATCACCGGCGAGGTGCCGCTGCCGACGCTGCGGCGCATCCGGCAGGTCTGCGCGGTGGTGGTGGCCGACGCGCAAGGTCTGCTGCGCGAGATCTCGTCCGGCGGCGAAGTGAGGCTGCGCCCGCTCGATCCGGAGGCGGAGGGCCTGCTCGACTTCCTCAAGGCGAGCCGCGGCGAGGCGGCGCTGCTCGATCTGCCGGCGCTGCGGCGCAAGCTGACGTTGCTCATCACCGACGGCGCCCGCGGCTGCACCATCTTGACAGCGTCCAGCGAGACGCACGTGCCTGCCTCTGCCGCGGAGGAAAAAGATCCCACCGGCGCAGGCGACTGCTTTCTGGCGGGGTTCGCGGCTGGACTTGCGCGGGGCCTGAAGCCGCTGCAGGCGGCGCGGCTGGGCGCCTACTGCGGAGCGCGCGCCGTCGAGCAGGTCGGCGTGCCGCGCCTCACGCCCGCGCAGGCGCGCGAGGCGCTGGAGCTTGCCGCGAACGGTTCTCACGAATGATGAACATAGGAAAACATGATGATGATAAGGCAGGCAACAGATTCCCAAGTAGAGAAGGCAACCCGGATTACGCAAAGGTCCACGACAAGGTGGTGTCCATCTGCCCTTGGCGCAGACGGTGACGCCGAGGTGTACGACCTCGATCGGTGCGCCGAAATATTTCATCTGTTGGGCGTACATCGCTGGATGGGAGAGCTCCCAAATGCCAGCCTGCCAGCGCAGACCTATGCCCGCCTCGCCGGAGGCCTGCTGCTCATCACCATGGTCGCGGGGTTCTTCGGCGAATTGTACGTCCCCGGCCAGATCATGGTTTCGGGCGATGCCGCGGCCACGGCGCGGAACCTCGCCGGCTCGAACTTCCTCTTCCGTGCAGGCTTCGCCGTCTATCTGGTCGAAGCGGTCTGCGACGTCGCGCTGTCGCTGATCTTCTACGTCCTGCTCAAACCAGTCAGCCGCGACCTCGCGCTCCTCGCCGCGTTCTTCGGCCTCGTCTCCACCTCGCTCTTCGGCGTCGCCGAGTTGTTCTATTTCGCGGCGTCGCTCTTCATCGACGGCTCCGTCAAGGCCTTCTCGCACGATCAGCTCGACGCGTTCGCGCTGCTTTCGCTCAAGCTCTACGACGTGGGCGGCGGGATCTTCATGGTCTTCTACGGCATCGCTTCGATCCTCCGCGGATTCTTGATCTATCGCTCGGGCTACCTGCCGAGGGCTCTCGGCGTACTCCTGGCGCTTGCCGGGATGGGCTTCGTGATCAGAAATTTCGCTCTCGTCCTGGCGCCGGCTTGGGCCTCAGACCTCTTTCTCGCGCCGATGTCCCTGGCGGTTCTCTCGATGGCCGTGTGGTTCCTGGCGAAGGGTGTCGACTCCGCGAAGTGGGGAGCGAGAGGCTGACCCCGCCTCGCGGCGGGTGCAACTCGACGGGGATCGACGGACTGACCTTCTGGTAACCGCGGTTGGAGGTGTTGCACAGAATTGACGCGGACAGCGTAAGGCCAGGAATTTCACTGACCTGGTAATGAGGCCGAGAAGGACTCCGTCCAGGGCGGTGCGCGCCCCTATGCTGCGCGCACGTCTGGCGGAAACTCGTAAACCAGGGGGAGGCCGCGCGGATTGGGAAAGGCCGCGAGCTGCGGCGCGCCCTCCGCGGTGAGCCGCAGGTCCGAGGGATACGGCAGCTCCCAGAACAAGCCGACCTGCGCGGGATCGCTGTCGAGATCGAAGGCCGCCTGCGTTCCGGAGCGCCCGAACGACGTGGGCCCTGGGCTCTTTGCGCAGGCGCAACTGCAAAGGAGGACGAGGACGGCGACGCGCATGGCGGGAGGATCGCCGCTCTGTCCGGCGCGCGCCATCCGCCGACTGGAGTAGGATTGCCCGCATGATCCTGCTCGCGCTCTTGCTCGCGGCTCCCCCCAGCATCGCGGTCCTGGACGTGCGCGTCGGTGCGGGGGTCGATCCGGCGCTGGGGCCCTACCTCGCGCAGGTGCTGGCGCAGGAGGTGGAGGCGCGGACCCACGGCGCGCCGCTGGTCAGCGCCGACGTGACGGCGATGCTGGGCTTCGAGCGCAACAAGCGGATGCTCGGGTGCAG
>JANXXR010000304.1 GCA_025350525.1 Deltaproteobacteria bacterium | reverse complement strand
CGGTCGACTACCTGCAGTTCTCCGAGGTGACGGTCACCCGTCGGCTGTTTCGCGACGGCACCAGCGAATATTACCTGAACAAGACGCCGTGCCGGCTGCGCGACATCACCGAGTTTTTCATGGGCACCGGCATCGGCACCCGCGCCTACTCGATCATCGAGCAGGGCCGCATCGGCCTCATCGTCAGCGCCAAGCCGGAAGACCGGCGCAGCATCATCGAAGAAGCAGCAGGTGTTACCAAGTATAAAGCCCGTCGCAAGCAGGCGGAGCGCAAGCTGGAGGCCACCGAGCAGAACCTCCTGCGGCTCTCGGACGTGGTCGGCGAGGTGGGCAAGCGGCTCGGGTCGCTGGAGCGGGCGGCGAAAAAGGCGGAGCGCTTTCGCGAGCTGCGCGCCGAGCTGCGCGAGGTGGAGCTGCTCTCCGCCTGCCGCCAGCACCTGGGCCTCAAGGACGAGGAGGCCAAGCAGGCGCACGCGCTCGGCGAGGCGGGCGACGCCGAGAAGGTGGCGCAGGCGCACGCGGCGCGGCTGGAAGCGGGGCTCTCCGCCGAGCGGCTGCAGCTCCTCGATGACGAGAAGAAGGTCCAGGACCTCGCCGAGCATTCGCACCGCATCGACAAGCAGCTGCGGCTGCACGAGCAGGAGATGCAATTCGCCCAGCGCGAGCGCGAGTCCATCGCGGCGCGGCAGGTGCAGTCGGAGGACGAGGTCTCGCTCCTGGGCGTGCGGCTGGAGCTGCTCAGCCGCGAGGAGGAGGGGCACAAGGCCGAGCAACAGAAGCTCGCCGACTCCTCCGCCGAGGACCAGACCCGCCAGAAGCAGGCCGAGGAGCAGCTCGCCGCGGCGCTGCGCGAGATCCACCTCGCGCAGCAGGGCGTCGAGGCCGAGCGGCACCAGGCGGTGGGCGTGCTCACCCGGCTGGCCAACCACCGCACCAACCTCGTCAACCTCGAGCGGCGGCGGGCCGAGCTCTCGGCGCGGCTGCAGAAGTCGCAGCTGGAAAAAGAGCAGCTGCAGGCGCGGGCGCAGGAGATCTCGCGGCAGCGCGAGGAGCTGGCGCAGAAGCTCGTCGAGACTCAGGAGAAGCGGCGCGGGCTCCATGAGCAGAAGGCCGCCACCGAGGAGGAGCTGCAGCGCGGGCGCACCGAGCAGCGCGAGACCGAGGCGCTGCTCATCAAGCTGCGCGAGGAGCTGGCCGGCAGCCGCAGCCGCCTCACCTCGCTGCTCGAGCTGCAGAAGAACTTCGAAGGCTACGGGCGCGGCGTCAAGGCGGTGATGCTGCGCGAGGAGGAGGAGCGGCGGCGCGACGGCATCTACGGCCTGGTCGCCGACGTGCTGCGGGTCGAGCCGCGCCACGAGCGGGCCATCGAGGCGGTGCTGGGCGATCGGCTGCAGCTGGTGCTGGTGGAGAGCCACGCCGCCGGCCTCAAGGCCGTCGAGTATCTCAAGCGGGCCGCGGCGGGGCGGGCGTCGTTCGTGCCGCTCACCGAGATGGAGCAGCTGCCGCTCACCCCGGAAGGCAACCACCTCGAGCCGCCGGAGGGCACCACCCGCGCCACCGAGGCGGTGGACTGCGCGCCCGAGCACGAGCGGCTGCGCAACTATCTGCTCAGCGACGTCTTCCTCTGCGACACGCTGGCGACGGCGCTCCTGCTCTGGGCGCGCAATCCCGGAGCGCGGACCTTCGTCACCGGGGACGGCGAGGTGGTGGACAAGGAAGGAATCGTCTCGGGCGGCCAGCTCGACGGCGTGGCCGACGGCCTCCTGCACAAGCGGCGCGAGCTGCAGGAGCTGGCCGAGACGGTGCAGGAGCTGGAGGCGAAGCTGCACCTCGCCACCGAGCAGGTGGCGCAGCTGGCGGCGCGGGTGCAGACGGCCGACACCGCGGTCAAGCGGCTGGTCCACGAGGAGCGCGAGGAGGAGCTGTCGCAGATCCGCCTCGAGCGCGACGTGGGGCGGCTGCAGGACGAGCTCGCGCGCATCGCGCAGCGCGATCAGGTGGTGGTGCAGGAGACCGAGACGCTGCAGAACTCGCTGGGCGAGGTGGCCCGCGAGGAGCAGCAGTCGCGCGACGCCGTCTCGACGGGGGAAGGCGAGCAGAGCGAGCGCGAGGCGCGGCTGCGGGCGCTGCAGGGCGAGCTGCTCAAGGCGCGCGAGCGGTCCGAGTCGGTGCAGGCCGAAGTGACCCGGGCCAAGGTCAACGCTGCCGCGGTGGCCGAGCGGCGCGAGGGCGTGGCGCGCTCGCTGCAGCGGCTCCTCGAGCAGCGGCAGGAGGTCGAGACGCGACGGGAGAAGCTGCGCGCGGAGATCCTCGCCGGCAAGGAGCGCGACGCGGCGCTGCTGGCCAAGGGCGAGGTGGCGCAGGGCGAGCTGAAGCAGCTCCTCGCCGACTCCGAGCGGCTGCGCGAAGAGCTGGGCCGGGCGCGGGCGCAGTACGATGAAGGGCAGGCGCGGCTGCGCGGCGGCGACGAGGAAGTGAAGCAGGCCCGCGACGAGGCCCACCAGATCGGCGAGCGCCGCGGCAAGGCGGAGCTGGCCATCCAGGGGACGCGGCTCGAGCTGACCCACCTCGAGCAGTCGGTGCGCGAGCGGCACCTGATGGAGCTCGCCGACGTGGCGGCGGCGCGGCGGGAAGAGGCGCTGCAGCTCGACCTGGCCGCGGCCGAGGAGAAGATGCGCGCGCTGCGGGAGAAGATCGAGGCGCTGGGCGAGGTCTCGCTCACCGCCATCGACGAGGCGCGCGAGGTGGGCGAGCGCTTCACCTTCCTCACCACGCAGAAGAACGATCTCGAGGAGAGCATCGCCAAGCTGCGGTCGGCCATCGGCCGCATCGACAAGGCTTCCAAGGAGCGGTTCAAGGAGACCTTCGCGCTGGTGAACGACCGCTTCCAGCAGGTGTTCCCCCGGCTCTTCCGCGGCGGCATGGCGGAGCTGCAGCTGGTGGAGGATCCGGCGCAGCCGGGCGCGGAGCCGGGCGTCGAGATCGTGGCGCAGCCGCCGGGCAAGAAGCTGACCAGCGTCGGGCTGCTCTCCGGCGGCGAGAAGGCGCTCACCGCGGTGAGTTTGATATTTGCTATATTTCTAATCAAGCCGACGCCCTTCTGCCTGCTCGACGAAGTGGACGCGCCGCTCGACGAGGCCAACGTCGGCCGCTACAACGAGATGGTCCGCGAGATGAGCCGCTCCTCGCAGTTCATCGTCATCACCCACAACAAGCGCACCATGGAGGTCGCCGATTCACTCTATGGCGTGACCATGGAAGAGCCGGGCATTTCCAAGACGGTGAGCGTGAAGCTTTCGCCGCAGGCTGCTGCAG
>JANXXR010000247.1 GCA_025350525.1 Deltaproteobacteria bacterium | reverse complement strand
GACGAGGAGGCGCACCGCTCAGCGGCCCCGCACCATTTACTTTTTCGCGCCCTTCTCGGCAGGGGCCTTGGCAGGGGCCTTGCCGCCCGCTGCGGGAGCGCCAGCGGCGGGCGCAGCGGCGCCGGCGGCAGGAGCAGCGCCGGCAGCGGCAGGAGCGCCCGCAACGCCTTCGGCGCCGGGAACGGCGGCGGCGGCGGCCGGCTTGACCACCTCCTCCTCCTTCTCGGGCACGTTGACGACGGCGACGGTCTGATCGCCGCGGACCTTGAACTTCACGCCGGCGGGCGCCTTGAGGTCCTCGACGTGGAGCGATTCGGTGATGGCGAGGCCCGAGACGTCCACCTCGATCTTCTCGGGGATGTCGCTCGGCTTGCAGAGGACCGCCAGGGTGCGGGCCACCTGCTGGAGGATGCCGCCCTCGAGGACGCCGGCCGGCTTGCCGATGAGCACGACCGGGACGTTGACGACCACGTCCTTGTCCATGCGCACTTCGAGGAAGTCGGCGTGGAGGACCTTGCCGTCGAGCGGATCCTTCTCGTAGTCCTTGAGGAGCACGACGCGGGTCTCGCCGCCCTCGACCGAGAGCTTGATGACGGTGTTGAACTTGTGCGCGGTCGCGATCGCCTTCTTCAGGGCGAGCGGGTCGATGGCGACGTGCAGCGGCTTGTCGTAGGGGCCGTAGCAGACCGCGGGCACGAGGCCCTTGAAGCGGAGCTGGCGGGCGGGGCCCTTGCCGGACTTGTCGCGCTTCTGTGCCGAGAGCGTGGAGACTTCGTTTGCCATGAACTACTCCTTCGTGTCCGTGCTCCGCCGCCGCGCAGGGCTAACGCGTGCATGGGTTTGGCGGTGCCGGGATTTTGAAGAAACGCGCCCGAAATCAAAGAGCGCGGCCATGTAGCATGGGGAAACCCGCAACGCAAGCGGCAGGCAATGGCTTGCTGTAATGGCGCTGCGTGACGCCCGCCTCACCGGCGGGGGTCGTCCAGGCCGCGACGTGCCCGGCGCAAGCTGGGCGCTTGAGGGTTGCAGGATGGTCGGATTTGCCGGTCACGACGCGGCCCGGCCAACCCCGCGGCTGTCGGCGGGCTGTTACGGCCGCGCCGTTGTGCCAAGTCGAATCGAAGGCGGGTTCGTTGCGGCCTGGATGTTGTTACGGGGGAGTGAAACAGCCTGGCGACTGGTGCGGCTTTCGGTCAGCACTCGACGCCGTACCAAAATCCAGGCCGCGGTTAGCACTTCTTCAATTCGACTTGGGAGAAGGTCGCGGCCGCCACAGCCGGCCGACAGCCGCAGGGGTTGGCCGGGCCGCGTCGTGACCGGCAAATCCGGCCTCTGCCGCTACCCTCATCGCCCAGCTTGCGCCGGGCATGTCGCGGCCTGGACGACCCCTGACGGTGAGGCGGGCGTCACGCCCCGCCAATATTCAGACGAAGAGCGAGGAGAGCGAGTCGGCGGAGTGGATCCTGCGAATGGCCTCGCCGAAGATTTTGGCGACCGAGAGCTGCTGGATCTTTTTGCAGCCGAGCGCATTCTCCTTCAGCTGGACGGTGTTGGTCACCACCACCTCCTCGATGTTGGAGGCGTTGATCCGATCGATGGCCGGCCCCGAGAGGACCGGGTGCACCGAATAGGCGACGACCCGCTTCGCCCCCGCCTCGCCCAGCGCCTTGGCGCCCAGGGTCAGCGTACCGGCGGTGTCGATCATGTCGTCGAGGATGAGCGCCGTCTTGCCCCGCACGTCGCCGATGATCTGCATCACCTCGGCCACGTTGGCCTTGGGCCGCCGCTTGTCCACGATGGCGAGGGTGGTCCCGAGCCGCTTGGCGAAGGCGCGCGCCCGCTCGACGCCGCCCGCGTCGGGGCTGACCACGACGACCTCGTCGGCATGGGCGCCGTACTTGCGCTTCATGTCCTCGACCAGGACGGGCGCGGCGTAGAGGTGGTCGGAGGGCATGTCGAAGAAGCCCTGGATCTGCCCGGCGTGCAGGTCCATCGAGACGAAGCGGTCGGCGCCCGCCGAGGTGATCAGGTCGGCGACGAGGCGGGCCGTGATGGGCGTGCGGGGCGCGACCTTGCGGTCCTGCCGGGCGTAGCCGAAGTAGGGGACGACGGCGGTGATGGAGGCCGCCGAGGCGCGGCGGGCGGCGTCGATCATGATGAGCAATTCCATCAGGTGATCGTTGACCGGCGTCGAGGTGCTCTGCACCAGGAAGACGTCGCGCCCGCGGACGTTCTCCCCGATCTCGATGCGGATCTCGCCGTCGGAAAACGTCGCCACCTCGCAGCGGCCGACCGGAGTTTTCAGGTAGTCGCAGATCTCCTTCACCAGGTTCTTGTTGGAGTTCCCGGAGAAGACGACGAACTCAGACTCGGTCTCGGTCATGCGGCCTTGTACCCAAGGTCGCGCTCCAGATCAAAGCTTACCCGCCTGCGACCGCGGCCGACACTGCGACGGTGCCGCGCGACAGCTCCTTGTCGTACTCGGCGAGGATGATCTTCTCCATCTTGTCGCGGGTGTCGCTGTTGAGCGGATGGGCGATGTCCTTGAAGGTCCCGTCCTTGCGACGCTTGGCCGGCATGGCCACGAAGAGGCCGGTGTTGCCGTTGATGACCTTGAGGTCGCGCACCACGAAGCAGTTGTCGAGGGTGATGGTGACGTAGGCCTTGAGACGCTCTTCGCTGACAGGAAAGACCCGTACCTCGGTGATTTCCATGATGCGACCTCTGGGATGCGCAAGCGCCGAAGACCAGCGTCGACGGTAGTCCTCGCGCAATCAAGCTGTCAAACGCCTGCCCGGCCGCTGTTTGAATCCGGCGTGAATCTCGCCGGGTGCCCGCTAGTGGAGGGTGAAGTGCAGATTTACAAGCGCGAGCAAGGCGCCGGGGACGGTGCCCTGGGCTAGTGCAGGGTGATCGTGGGGAGTTGGCCCGGTGCCGGCAGCGGCACGTTGGAGACGGAGCCCTGCGCCAGCGGAGAGAGCGCGCGGTCGGCAGCGGTGATGGAGATAGTGGCGGTGCCCGTCGTCGCCGGCGAGACGAAGGCGAGGTCGAGAGTCCCATCGGCCAGCGCCTCGGGCTGGAAGGTCGGCCGGTAGCAGGTGGCGTTGGAGGCGGGCGCGGGGGTCAACGTCGAGGAGCAGTTCTTGCCGACCGCTGCGGTGTCGCTCGGGGTGACCACCACGTCGAGGTGGTCGGCCGCCGCGGGGATGCCCGCGACCGTGACGAGGATCTGCGGCGTCTCCTCCGAATAGGAGCACGAGGCGGCGAGGAGCGCGACGAGAGGAAGAAGGCGGCGCATCAGAACCTCACCCCGACGTCGCCACCGCCGCCGATGACGATGGTGTCCGGGTGCTCGGGGAAGATGGTGAAGAGCACGATGGCGCCGATGAGCGAGGCGCCGGAGATGATGGCCGCCGTCTTGGCGCGCTTGCCGTCCATGTTGGCCTTGGCGAGCAGCGCCGGCTCGAGACGGCCCTCGTACTGGAAGGTATGCGTGTACGCGTTGTTCTGCTGCCAGGACGCGAAGGCCTCGCCGCCGGCGAAGGTGAGGCCGCCGACGAAGCCGCCCATCAGGAGCCAGGCGACGCTGCGGCCCGGGTTCGGGCGGAAAGGAGCCTTGACCGCGCGGGGCCCGCCGGTCGATGCGCCGGCGCTCGAGACCGACTGCCCGGCGCGCGCGTCGAGCACCCGGATGGTGTACGGCGCGTTGGGAGCGCCGTTGCGGCCGGGGCCGTTGCCGAACTTGTCGAAGGCCTCGACGTAGTACTCGATGTCGGAGTTGGCCATGCCGGCCGGGACGGTCGCGGTGTAGTCGTCGCCGCCGATGTTGCCCATGGGCAGCGCCTTGTAGTCCTTCTCGCCGGGGTGCCGGAACATCACCGTGGCGCGGTCGACGCCGGTGTCGCCGACGAGGCGCGCGTTGATCTCGATCGACTGCCCCTTGGTGGCCTGCGTGACCGCGGTGTGCGAGATGGCCGGCGGAGCGCCCTTCTGCTTGATGGTGACGTTGGTGGGCGCGATCGGCTCGGCCTGCTTGACGACGATCTTCTTCTCTTCCTCGACCTTGATGGCGAGCGGGCTCTCGGCGGAGCCGGCGCGGACCGGGCCGTTGCCGGCGTTGTCCCAGACCTCAAGGTAGTACTCGAGGGCGTCCACGTTGACGAGGGCGGCGGGGATCTCGAGGGAGTAGTCGCCCGGCGTGCCCGTCCGCGCCGGCGTCATCCGCATGGGGATGTACTCGGAGACGGGCAGGCCTTTCTTGCGCAAGTAGAGGATGGGGCCGAAGACGCCGCTCGGGTCGGTGGCGTGCGCGGTGAGGGTGAACGGCTTCCCCCTCTTCGCGGCGGCGACGGGAGTGTGGGTCAGCGCCGGCGGGTCGTTGTCGGCAGGGCCGGCGGCGGCTTCCTGCGCCGGAGCGGCGGCGGGCGCGGCCTCGACGGGCGCTACAGCCGCCGGAGCGGGCGCC
>JANXXR010000234.1 GCA_025350525.1 Deltaproteobacteria bacterium | reverse complement strand
CGGTCGAGGAGGCTCATCGACGCGCACTGTAGTATGACCGCGCGGTCTTGGATCGCCGCAAAGCCGCCCTTCTGCTCGTCTACGCCGGGCTCGCGGGCCACGCCTTTTTCGTGCCCATCTCCATCGCGGGCATGCAGATCGCGCTGGGCGTCGCGGCAGCCGGCCTCCTGCTCGCCTGGCCGCGGCCGCTGCGGACGGCGCTCGACGCGCCGGTGCTCGCCTTCGTGGGCCTCGCCATCCTCTCCGATCTCTGGGCGCCGGACGGCCCGCCGCCGCTCGCCTACGCGACGCTGTGGCGGGCGGTGCTGGGTTTCTTCGTGGTCGCGCACGGCCTGCGCCTCCTGCCGCGCGAGGCGCCGCTCAAGCTCGTCTACTGCGCCTGCGCTGGGCTGGCGCTCTCGTCGCTGGTGGGCCTCTTGCAGTATCGCACAGGAGTAGATTTAGTATACCTTTCGCATTTGCGCGCGACACCAGCGCTGGTCGATGCGCCCGGAGTTCCGGGGCGGTTCGGCGCCATGGGCTTCTTCACCTCGCGCCTCACCTTCGGCCACGGCGCCACCGTGCTGGCGGCCTTCCTGCTCGGGGGGCTGGCGGCGGGCGCGGTGCCCAGGCGGCGCATCTGGATCGCGGCGGGCGCGGCGGTGCTGGGCCTCGCCGCGGTGGCGGCGACGTTTGACCGCGCCGCCTGGCTCGCCACCGGCGCGGCGGCGGCGCTCATCACCATCGGCTCGCCGTCGCGGGTGCGGCGGGCGCTGTTGCCGGCGCTGGCCCTCATGCTGCTGCTCGCCTCGCTGCACGGCGGGATCCGCGAGCGCTTCGGCAGCTCCTTCTCGGCGGGCGCCAACTCCGACCGCGTCTTCCTCTGGACGCAGGCGATGCGGATCATCCGCGACCATCCGCTGCGCGGCGTGGGCTTCGGAAATTATCCGCGGGTCTGCGGGCGCTACTACGACCAGGTCGATCCCGCCTTCGGAATGCGGACCTGGGCGCACAACCTCGAGCTCTCGACGCTGGCGGAGACGGGGCCCTTGGGCCTGCTGGCGCTGCTCTGGCTGCTCTTCACCGCGGCGGTAGCGCTGCGGCGGCGGCTGCGCCCGGGCGGCCTCGCGCTGGGAGGGCTCGCGGCGCTCATCGCCTTCTTCGTCATCGCCCAGGCGCACGACGTGCTCTACGACACCAAGGTCATGTACGGGCTGTGGCTCCTGCTCGGGCTGTCGCTTTCGCCAGCGGAAGAAGCGTCGCCAGGATCGCCGCCGGCCAGAGCTGGATGAAGAGGCGGTCCACCGAGGTCCGGTAGATCCACTCCACCGGATGCGGCTGCAGCACGTAGATGGGCGCGTAGGCGACGCAGGCGAGGAGCAGCGCCGTTCCGGCCACGCTGCCCGGCAGCTTGCGCAGCACCAGCGCGAGGAGCAGCAGCTCGGCCACCACCCAGAGCGCGAAGTCCTGGAAGTAGACGATGCGGCGCAGGACCAGGAGCACGAGCTCGCCCCAGCGCGCGGGAGAAAGGGCGCGTGCGAGCAGCCCCTGCGGCGTGGTGAAGAGGACGAAGTCGTTGGGCGGCTTGAGGCCGAGCTTGAAGCCGGCCAGGAGCGCGAGGAGCGGCAGGGCGCCCAAGAAAAACACCGCGACCGGCCGCACTTTGCGCTCGCGCCAGAGCAGCGCGGCGCCGAGGCAGCCCAGGTAGAGCAGGCCCTCGTTCTTGGTCCAGGCGCCGAGGCCCGCGGCGAAGCCGGCCGGCGCGAGGAGATCGGCGCGTCCTTCTTCCAGCGCCAGCGTCAGCAGCGCCACGCAGAGGACGAGGAAGGCCGCGAGCGGCACGTCCGACTGCTGGTTCGCGGAGAAGGTAGCGAAGCAGGGAGTGGTGGCGAGCACGAGGCCGGCCAAAAGTCCCCAGGTGAGTCCGCGCAAGCGGGCCACCGAAAGCGTCAGGACTGCCAGCGCCAGCGCCGCGAAAGAGAGCGAGAGCAGCGCCGGCAAGGCCAGCGCCTCGGTGCGCCCGAGCAGGAAGATCTGCGCCACCGCGCCGGGCACCAGCCACGGATAATCCTGGTGCAGCCAGAAGAGCAGGCGCGGCGAGAAGGCGGCGTGGAAGTCGGCGGCGCGGGAGAGGAAGCGCGCGCGGGTGTTCCAGATCATCCAGGCGTCGTAGCCGCCGTCGGGGAAGCGCAGCGTGTGCTCGACCACCGCGGCCGCCACCAGCGCGCAGGAGGCGGCGAAGAAGATCCACAGCCACGGCGGCGGACGCTGGTGAACGCCGTTCACTTCTCTCGAGAGCGCAGGTGAACGCTGTTCACCAAGTCGCGCGAGAACCGTGCCCAGCAGCACCAGCGCCGCGTCCTTGGCGAGCAGCACCCGGGGGCCGCCCCCGAAGAGGAGGACCGCCGCAGCGTACGCCGCCGACCAGGCGCCCAGCCCGAAGAGCAGCGCGCAGGCGATGCGCAATCCGCCGCGCAGCCGCACGGTCAGCCCCGCGCCAAAGAGAGCGATGGCCAGCACCGCCAGCGCGATGCTCACGGCCGCCTCGCCACCGCCGTCGAGGGGCCGGCCCGCGCCTCCACGACGAGCCCGTGCGCGCGCAGCACCGCCTCGAGCCGCGCGGGATCGGCGACGTTGGCCACCACCAGCGCGGCGCCGTCGTCGTCGTAGCGCAGGACCAGCGGCGCCACCGCGTACTGCAGTTGCAGGAAGCGCTGCTTGGCGCCCTGGTACTCGAAGCCCGGCGCCATGAGGATGGGCTCGTCGGTGACGTAGCCGACCTCTCCTGCGCGCGGCAAGAGCGGCAGCAAGGCGCGAAACTGCCCGTCGATGGGCGGGCCCGGAATGGGCCACTCGTGCAGCGGCTCGGCGACGAAGTGGAAATACGCCGTGCGGCAGAACCCGACCGCCGCCAGCACCGCGATCGCCGCCGCGATCCGCGCGGGCGTCACGGCTCGGCGTGGCTCGCCGCGATCACCGGCCGCGAAGGCGGCGGCACGACCCCGTAGCGGACGATGCAGTACACCGCGCGGAAGGCGTCTCTGAGGGCGATCTTCTTGCCCTCGGCCACCGAGCGCGGCTGGTAGGAGATGGGCTTCTCGAGCAGGCGCAGCGGCTCGCGGCGGTGGCGGTGGGCGAGGAGCGCGGTGACCTCGGGCTCGAAGCCGAACCGCTCTTCGCGCAGCGCCAGTTCCTTGACGATGGAGACGCGCATCACCTTGTAGCAGGTCTCCATGTCGGTGATGCGGAAGCCGGTGAAGAGGTTGCTCGCGCCGGTGAGCATGCGGTTCGCGAGCGTGTGCCAGAAGGGAAAGCCGGCATAGCCCTGGAGGAAGCGGCTGCCGTAGACGACGTCGGCCTCGCCCCGCGCGATGGGCTCGAGCAGCGCGGGCAGCTCCAGCGGGTCGTACTCGAGATCGGCGTCCTGGACGACGACCACGTCGCCGCGCGCTTCGGCGAAGCCGCGGTGCAGCGCCGCGCCTTTTCCGCGGTTGACGGGCTGGTGGAAGATCCGGATCTCGGTCAGGTTGGGCGTGCCGGCGAGGACCAGCGCCGGGTTTGCCTGCACCTGGTCGAGCACGGCGCGGGTGCCGTCCCGGGAGGCGTCGTTGACGATGACCAGCTCCTTGTCGAGCGGGACCTGGGCGACGCGTCGGAGCACGTCGAGGACGTGGCGCTCCTCGTTGTAGACCGGGATGACGATCGACAGCTTCAAGGCGCTGCTCCGATGGACTTTAAGAGCGCCGCGTCAGGCGCCTCCGATTGCGGGCGCAAGCTCGTTCGGTTCCGCCGGGAAGTCAAGGCCGCCGCTTGCTTTCAGCGACCTGATCCGCTATCCAACCTGCCCCTTTCGCCCGGCGGAAGACCCCGCGGCCCAACGCTGCGAGCAATCCGCGGGCATTTCCGAGAGAAGAACATGCGCGAGAGCATTCATCCGGCCTATCCCGCAGCGAAAGTCCACTGCGCCTGCGGTGCCACCTGGGAGACCCGGTCCACCCACGGCGACCTCCAGCTCGACATCTGCAGCAACTGCCACCCGTTCTTCACCGGCAAGCAGAAGCTGATGGACACCGCCGGCCGCATCGACCGGTTCCGCAAGAAGTACGCGAACACGCCGGCTCCGGCGGAGAAGCCCAAGAAGGCAGCCACCGCCAAGGCAGCGCCCAAGGCCGACAAGCCCGCCAAGGACAAGAAGCCCAAGACCGAGAAGAAGGAGCCCGCCGCCAAGGCGTAGCGCTCCTCTGTCAGCTGGCAGAAATAGGAAGGGCCGATGGCGGGGAGCCACCGGCCCTTCTTCTTTTCAGGGGCCCGAGGGGGGGGTCGGGTCACCCGGAAACAAGCGGGGCGGTCGCGGGGAGCAAGGGGGGGATCTCGCTCGCGGCGACCGCCTCCGCCACCCGTTGCCGGGTGAGAAGCTCTACTTCTCCCGCGAGGCGACGCGGGTGAGGCCCTCCTCGTCGCGCAGCACCAGCAGCCGGCCCTGGTTCGCGAGCAGCCCGTCGCGCTTCATCTTGTTGATCAGGGTGGAGACGAACGAGCGCGACGCGCCCACCAGGTCGGCGAGGTCCTGCTGGGTGATGCCGTGCAGGCAGAGCTCGTTTCCGGGGGCGATGCGCTCGCCGTGCGCCTGCGCCAGCGACTGCAGCATCTCGGCAAGGCGGGCCGGCACGTCCTTGCGGGTGAGGCCCAACACGCGCTGCCGGAGCTGGCGGACGCGCTCGTTGAGGGCGCGGATGACGTCGACCGCGAGGGCCGGCCGCGCCTCGAGCAGCGCGCGGAAGTCGCGGCTCTCGATGCTCCACACTTCGCACTTGCCCGAGGAGATGGCGAGCTCCTCGGTCAGCGAGCCCTCGGGGCGGAGCACTTCGCCGAAGAGGTCGCCCGGCTTGAGGATGGAGAGGACCGACCGGCTCTTGCCCTTGCCCTGGCGGAGCAGCCGGACGCGGCCCGAGCGGAGCAGGTAGACCTTGTCGGCCGGCATGCCGGGCCGGTAGATGACCGAGCTGTGGCCGAAGGTTTCGACCTTGAAGTAGCCGCGGAAGTCCACCACGTCGGCCGGGGGGAGGCTGGGGGACGCGAGGGGCTGGAACTGCTGGGCGTAGCGCGGGTCGGTCTGGGGACGCATGGCTGAAGCTCCGGGGTCGAGGGGAACGCTACCCTGTCAGAGCACCAGCCATGCCAAATGGTGAGCATTGTAGATTCGCCCGTCTTTTCAGAGAAATGAGCGAAAGCACCCACTTCGAGCAGGCGATCGGTTGAACGAAACGTTCACGAGCGGGTAGTCGAAACGTGGAACGAATCGAACGAAACGTTCAGTCCTCTCCGTTGGCCAGTCCGTACTTGCGCAGCTTCCGCTCCAGCGTGGGCCGGGAGATGCCCAGCATCTGACAGGTCTTCCCTTTGTGACCGCCGGTCAGGGACCAGACCCGGGTGATGTGGTTGCGTTCCACTTCGTCGAGCGTCTGCACCCGGTCGCTCGTCGCCTGCACCCCGGCCTCGGCCTTGGGCACCGCTGCCGGCGTCTCGGACCGCGACGACGCCTTCTGCTCCACCAGGTGCTCCTCGAGCAGCAGGTCTCCCTGCGAGAGCACCGCGGCGCGGGTCAGGACGTTCTCCAGCTCGCGGACGTTGCCCGGCCACGCCCGCTTCTGCAGCTTGGCCAGCACCTCGCGCGGCACCCGGCGCAGGTTCTTGTGGAGGCGCTGGTTGATCTTCATGAGGAGGTGCTCGACGAGGATGGGGATGTCCTCGGGGCGCTCCCGCAGCGGCGGCAGGTTGAGGGTGACGACTTTCAGCCGCTGGTAGAGATCCTCGCGGAAGCGGTTGGCCCGGACCTCCTCTGCGAGGTCGCGGTGGGTGGCGGCGAGGATGCGCGCCTTGATGGGGATGCGCCGCACGCCGCCGACCCGCTCGACCTCGCGCTCCTGCAGGACGCGCAAGAGCTTGGCTTGAAGATTGGACGACAGCTCGCCGATCTCGTCGAGGAAGATGCTGCCGTCCTCGGCCAGCTCGAACTTGCCGGCCTTGGCCTGCATGGCGCCGGTGAAGGCGCCCTTCTCGTGGCCGAACAGCTCCGACTCGAGCAGCGTGTCGACGATGGCCGAGCAGTTGATGGCGATGAACGGCTTCTGCGCGGCGGAGTAGCTGTGGATGACGCGGGCGATCAGCTCCTTGCCGGTGCCGCTCTCGCCGTGGATGAGCACGGTGGCGCGGCTGGCAGCGACGCGGCCGACGTCCTTGAAGAGCTGCTGCATCGCCGCCGACGAGCCGACGATGTCGTCCATCTTGAAGCCGCGGTGCGCCTCCACCGAGAGGTAGTCGCTGCCCTTCGAGAGGCGGCGCACCTCCATGGCGCGGTCGAGGGCGACGTCGAAGGCCTGGATGTCGATGGGCTTGTGGATGTAGTCGAAGGCGCCGGCCTTCATGGCGAGGATGGTCGTCGCCATGTCGTGGTGGGCGGTGATCATCAGCACCGGCGCTTCGTTGGCGTGCTTCTTCAGCTCGGGGATGAGGTCGATGCCCGAGGCGTCCGGCAGCCGCATGTCGAGGACCACCACCGCGGGCGGCGCCCGCTCCGCCATGCGGACGCCCTCGGCGCCGGTGCCGGCGGAGTCGACGCCGAAGCCGCGCTCCTCGAGGTGCATCGAGAGCAGCTCGCGGATGCTGCGGTCGTCGTCGACAATGAGAATGCGGTCCATCGGGCCTTTGCATCATAGACCAAAGCAAAGGCGCACCACGGAGGCACGGAGGGTCTTGGGTTTGCGAGGAGTGGCGCGGCTGCTCGGGCGGGCCCGCGTGTGCTCCCCACCCCATCCCCTGCTTTTCTCCGTGCCCTCCGCGCCTCCGTGGTGCGCTTTCGCTGCTAGCCGCCGAAAGTGACGGTGATGAGATTCCCCCCGCCCGGTCGCTCCTCGATGCGGGCGTTTCCCTCGTGCTCGCGGGCGATGCGCATCACCACCGCGAGGCCGAGGCCGGAACCCCGCGCCCGCTGCGGGGTGAAGGGCACGAAGGCCTGCTGCCGCAGATCGGGCGCGAGCGTCCGCCCGGGGTCTTCGACCGAGAGTTCCCAGCCCTGCCCGTCGGCGCGCACCTGGACCTCGACCGCGCCGCCGCCCACCTCCTCCGCCGCCACCGCCGCCTGCCGGCAGAGGATCTTCACCGCCGTCCGCACCCGCACCGGATCGAGCACCACCGGGCCCATCCGCTCGGGCAGCTTGCGCACGAAGGTCACGCCCCGCGACGCCCACTCGGCCTCGACGCCGGCCACCGCCTCCTCCACCGGCGGGCGCG
>JANXXR010000229.1 GCA_025350525.1 Deltaproteobacteria bacterium | reverse complement strand
CGGTCGAGGCCACGAGCGTTCCGCCCACCGCCACCGGCACGAACGGGAAGGGCTTGCCGCCGCCGGCCGCGCTCTCGCCCCAGACCTTGAAGAGGTTTCGCGTGCTCCCCGAGCGTGCGACCCGGACTGCGTCGTACTCGTCGAGGTAGCTGCCGCCGAAGAACGAGTAGCTCGCGACCTGCGACGGCCCGACCAGCAAGGCGGAAGGAAGGCTCGCGGCGGAGACGGTTCCTCCGGAGAGCGCCACCTCGGCGGTGAGGGGGTTGCTCGTCACCAGCGCCTCGCTGCCGTCGAGGGAGGGCCGGCAGTTCGGAGGCGTTGACCCGGAAACGATGGCCGGAAGCCCCAGATCCTGGTGCAGCCCGGTCGTGGTCGGAGCGGCATAGAGGGCCGTCGTCCCGCCTCCCCCGTCGCCCACCAGGTTGGCGTAGCCGATCGCGAAGGTTGCGTTTCCGAGGAAGCAGGGCAGCGTCGCGGGAGCGGTGCCCAGCGTCGGCGTGAAGATGCCGCCCGCCTCGGCGCCAAGGTTCTGGTGCGCGAAGGTCCCGAGGTCGATGAAGCGCAGCACCGGCTGGCCGCCGCCGATCAGGATGTTCAAGTCCACCTGCGAGAGCGCCCAGGCGTGGTCGCCGTCGGAGGTGAAGCCGAAGGTGTCGAGCGAGGAGATGACGGTGTTGAGCGGGATGGGCCCGCCGTATCCGTCGAAGGCGACGGGCACCAGCGTCGAGGCGGGGCTGGTCCCGGCCTGCAGCCGGCCCGCGTAGGTGACTCCATCCGAGCGCTGCACGAGGAAGCGGCCCTTGTCCTCGCGCAGGAGGTAGCCGGAGGGGCGGTCGATCACCAGCGCGGAGGCGCCGCTGCCCGTGAGAGGGACGCTGTAGAGGTCGGCCTCGTTGGTGCTGCCGGAGAGGAAGAAGAGGCTGGCGCCGGCGGAGGACTCGACCGTGTACGCGAGCGGCAGCGCACCCGACTGCGTCGGCCCGTAGGAGATGCGGTCGACGGCGACCGGAGGAGAGACGGTGCCGTCTGCGCGGTAGAGCGCGTAGAAGAGCCGGGTCGGCTGGAACTGCTGGCCGAGGCCGTTGTTGACCGCGGGCGACAGGTCCTCCCCCCAGAGAACGGCGGGCACGGCCGCGAGCGCGGCGCTTGGCGTGGCGCCCGCCGCCGGGCCGACCGAGCCCGCGGCGCTGTGCACGAAGCGGGGCGCGGCGTCGGCGGTGTTCAGGGTCGGCGTCGAGTAGAGCTGGCTGGCAGCGCCGGTGGCGAGGTCGAGGATCCAGAGGGTGGAAAGCGGGCCCGGATCGGAAGTGACGTAGATGGCCTTGCGCTGATCGTCGCTGACCGCGATGGGCCCGGTGCCGCGGCTGCGCGTGCGGACGATGCCGGTAGCAAGGTTGCCCACCGTGGGGGAAGGCGGCGAGGGCGCCGCGATCGGGCTCGAGGCGGTGCGGTTGATGTCGATCTCGACGAGCTCGCTCGAGCCGGAGGCCTTGTCGGTGGCGCTGCCGAGGAGCACCTGGGGCCGCACCAGCTGCCAGCTGCCGGAGGCGCCGGTGCCGAGCTGCGCGCTCGAGCTCGTGACCTTGGCGGCGGTGCTGACGCCGTCGTAGTACGCCGCCTGCAGCACCGAGCCTCCGGCCGCGTCGAGGTACTGCCAGACGATCTCGCCGCTGGGGAACACCTGAAGGAAGATCGGCGCGCCCGCGTGCGACGGGCCGAGCGCCTGGGATCCGCTGCCGAGGGCCGGATGGGCGATGCGCAGCTGGTAAGGGCCCGCCCCCAGCGCCGCTTGCGTGTAGAAGACGACGGCGCCCGACGCTTGCGCAAAGGCGGGCGTGGGGCCGAGGGCGCCGCCCGAGTAGGGGAAGAGGGCCGTGCCCGGAACCGGCTGGGCCGCTGCTGCCACGGCGCCTCCCGGCGGCGTCGGGAAGGCGATGAGCGACTGGCCGGTGGCGGACTCGGTGAAGAGGAGGGTCTTGCCCGTCGCCGCCGGAACCGAGGCGAGCTTGAAGCTGCCGCTGCTGCTGACGTACGGCGCGCGGCTGCAGGCGCCGCCGCCGAGGCAGTCGAAGCGGTCGAGGGCGGCGCCGTCGGAGCGGAGCGCAAGGACGCCGGTCGAGGTGTCGGGCGCCGCCTTGAGGAAGTTCGCGACATAGAACGAGGCGCTGGCCGGCGCGCTGGGCACCGCCGCGGCGGTGGCGGTGGTGGAGGCGCCGATGAGCTGGGCGCTGAGGTTGACGGGGGTGCCCATGAACCAGACGGTGGGCGCGGTGCCGTCGGGCTTGGCGGTCAGCACCGGGAAGGCATTTCCGGCTGGCACCGGCACCCTGCCGACAGTGAGGTAGACGGTGTTGGCGGTAGAGCCGTCGTTGCAGTTGGCGATCGGCGTCACCTGGCCTGCGACGTCCACTGGGCAGGCGACGATCTTCGCGGCCCCGCCGGAGCTGGTGAGTTCACCGGGCGGGACGGTGATCGACGCCGCGCCGCCCGCGA
>JANXXR010000225.1 GCA_025350525.1 Deltaproteobacteria bacterium | reverse complement strand
CGGTCGAGGCGGCCGCCGTTGGGCGTCGAGAGCACGGGATTTCCGGCGAAGGTGACCAGGGCCCGGATCTGGCCCTCGCCCGCGGTCTCGATCTCCTCCGCCATCGTCGCCGCCGGAAGCTCGCCGCCGAACTCGGGCAGGCCGCGGACGCGGCTTTTCCAGACGCCGAAGTGGCCGCGGTCGCCGGTGCGCGAGGCGAGCGCGATCAGGTCGGCGGCGGGAGTGGTGAACATGAAGCCGCCCGCGCGGTCGAGGTTGCCGGTGACGGCGTCGAGCGCGATGGTCAGCCAGGCCGCCAGCGCGCCGAACTCCTGCGTGCTGGCGCCGACGCGTCCGTACGCCACCGCCGAGGGCGCCGCCCCGAAGTCGCGGGCCAGCGCGCGGATGGCAGAGGCGGCGATGCCGGTGCGGGCGGCGACGCGCTCGGGGGCAAAGCGCGCGGCGGCGGCGCGCAGCTCTTCGAGGCCGTCGGCGTCTGCCGGCGCCTTCTCCAGCTTCTCCTCGAAGACGACGTGCAGCAGCGCCAGGAGGAGCAGCGCGTCGGTGCCGGGGCGGATGGGCAGGTGCTGGTCGGCCAGCTCCGCCGTCTCGGTGCGGCGGGGATCGACGACGACCAGCTTGCCGCCCCGCGCCTTCAGCTCCTTGAGCCGCCGCCCGATGCCGCCTGCGGTCATCAGGCTGCCGTTGGAGGCGAGCGGGTTCGCGCCCAGCATGAGGAAGAACGAGGTCCGGTCCACGTCGGGCACCGGCATGAGCAGCTGGTGGCCGAACATCTTCAGCGCCGCCAGCATGTGCGGCAGCTGATCGACGGAGGTGGCCGAGAACCGCGCCCGCGTCCCCAATGCGCGCGAGAAGAGCGGCGTCGCCAGGAGCGCCGAGTACGAGTGCACGCTGGGGTTGCCGAAGTAGACGCCCACCGCGCTGCGCCCGTGCTTGCGCTGGATCTCCGCGATGCGCGCGCCGGCTTCGTCGAGCGCCGCCTTCCACGAGAGGGTGCTGCGGTCCTTGCGCTGCGGCGCGCGGATGCGGTCGGGGTCGTCCTGCACGTCGGCGATGGCGGCGGCCTTGGGGCAGAGGTGGCCGCGGCTGAAGGGATCGTCCGGGTCGCCGCGCACGCTGACGACTTTGGCGCCGTCCAGCTCGACGGCGAGGCCGCAGACGGCTTCGCAGAGCATGCAGGTGTGCAGGTGCTGCGTCACGGGCTGACTTCTAGCACTCCGCAGTCTTGCTTGCCGTCCGAGGGCCCAATGCTCATCGATGATCCGATGACTTTGCGTTTCCTCGCGGGTGCTGCATGCGTGCTGGCGCTCGGCGCCTGCGGTGGCGATCCGCGCCGGACGACGTCGCTCACGCCCGCGGATGGCGGCGCAAGCGTCGTCCCGGCGCTTGACGCGGGCGCGGTCCCGGACGCCGGCTCTCCCGGCGCGGACGGCGGCGTCCTCGAGACGCTGCGCACGCCGGGCCGCGGATTTTTCTACCACGGCGTCTTCCCCGCCGCGGCCGCGCCGCAGCCCGACGGCAGCGACATCGCTCCCGAGGTGCTCACCGCGTACGAGCAGGCGGCTGGCCGCAACGTCGCCTGGGTCTACTTCGACGACGAGTGGCTCCCCTCCCGCGCCTTCCCCCTGCAGACCGCGAGCTGGATCCGCGATCGCTCTGCGGTGCCGTTCATCCGCCTGATGCTGCGCAGCAAGAAAGGGCAGCTGGTCATCGACCCGACCTTCACCCTCGACCGCATCAACGCCGGCGAGTTCGACCCGGACCTGTCCGCCTGGGCCGACGCCGCCCGGCGCTTCGGGACGCCGCTCATCGTCGAGTACGGCACCGAGGTCAACGGCGACTGGAATCCCTGGAGCGCTCCCTACAACGGCGGCCTCGACATCGCGCCCGGCAAGTTCAGGCAGGCGTATCGCCACATCGTCCAGCTGATGCGCGGGCGCGGCGCGACCAACATCACCTGGGCCTTGCACTACAACGGCCAGAACTTCCCGGGCGACGACCCGCGCAATCTTCCCGCCGCCTACTACCCGGGCGACGACGTCGTCGACTGGGTCGGCATCTCGACCTACGGCTCGGAGCGGTCGAACGACCAGCGCTGCAACAGCTTCCGCTCCCTGGTGGACGACATGGTGCCCCAGCTGCGCGCGGCTACTGCGACCAAGCCCCTCTTCATCTTCGAGTTCGGCATGACCACCGGCAACCCGCTCTGCGCTTCGGGGCCATGGGTGCAGGCCGCCTTCGACGATCTCCTCGGCGGGCGCTGGCCGGACCTGCGCGGCTTCTCCTGGTGGCAGCAGAAGTTCAACGACGATCCCTCCATCGGCGGCGTCACCGACTACCAGGTGCAGGACGACCCGGCGGTGCAGGCGGCCTTTCGCAAGGCGCTGACCGGAGCCGGC
>JANXXR010000199.1 GCA_025350525.1 Deltaproteobacteria bacterium | reverse complement strand
GTCCCGGCTCAGGCGGTGACCTCGAGGAGCCAGCGCACCACAGGCGCGACTTCGCGCGCGCGCTCGACGCACCAGGCGAGCAGGCCCCTTGCATGCCGCACCTTGCGCGGAATGGCCGGGAAGTCGAGCGCGAGTCCCTTGTGGCGCAGGAGCGCGACGCGCGGGTGCGCCGGATCGACGCCCTTCGGTGCCCGCGCCAGCTGCGCCGCCGAGACGATGGAATACCCGCCGGCGAGCAGCGGCCGCAGCAGCTTCTCGAGCTGCGCGCCGCGCCGCCCGTCTTGCACCGCCTTCCGGTAGCGGGCGAGCCCGTCGCTCTCCATCGACCACATCCCGGCGGCGCCGCCCTCCTCGGGGCCCACCTGGAGATAGAGGGCGCCCGCGGCGCGGTTGGGCTCCTGCTGCGCCCCGACCATGAGAACGCCGCTCGCATGGTCCTTATAGGGCGTCTTATCGTTGGAGAAGCGCACGTCGCGGTGGATGCGGAAGATCTTGGCGGTCATCTCCTGGCGCGGATAGAAGCGCTGGACGAGCGGCCTGGCTTCGTCGAAGAGCGCGCGCAGGGGCGCATAGACCAGCGCGTCGATCTCGGCCTTGTGCGCGGTGTACCAAGCGCGGTCCTGCCGATGGGCGAGCTCGGCGATGAGGCGGCCCGCGCGTGGTCCGATTCCTTCGAAAGGCATTTCAATCGTGGTGATTGTCGTCGCATGTGGCCGGCGATTTGGCCCAGCGCGGATCCTTTGGCTCGAAGATCATCGGCTTGAGGTAGTCGTCCGGGTCGACCATCCAGCGCGGCTCGGGGCGCTCGGAGGGCTTGAGCGCGGGCTTCATCTGATCCAGCTGCTTCAGATAAGCCACCTTGAAATAAAGCGACGAGGTGGGGAGCGCGGCGTTGGTCTGGTGGATGGGCACGTACACCTTGGGCTGCAGCGCCGCGCTGTTCTGGATCGGGTCGCGCATGCCGTTCACCGCAAAGCCGAGACTGACGAACGACCCGAACTCCACGTCGGTGGGAGGAAGCGCCCGGATCCTGCTCTCGACCTGCTTGGCGACGCGCGGGCCCCAGCAGTTGGGGACGCCGCGGTCGATGGTGCAGCCGTTCTGCAGATCGCCCGTGGTGTTGTGCCAGACGAAGGTGAAGGCATTGTCCCCATGGACGACGAATTGGTAATAGATGCTGACCGGCCCGCCCGGGCCCCGGGCCGCGGGAAAGGAGTGCGGCGTGCCCGGCGGATACATGTCCGGGTCGCGCGGGTCGGCGATGTTCTTGACCGGCGTGATGGGGAAGCCCGTCTCAGGATAGGAGGTCCCGGAGTGCAGGTGGCGGAACGCCGTGATCGACGCGACCGGCTCGAGCGCGGAGATCTTCACCACCTCGGCGCCCGGCTCCGAACCCGAGGTCGTGACGTCGTGGCAATCGACGTGCGACGCGTCGATGGTCCCGGCGCTGAACAACGCCTTCGCGTCGGTCTGCAGGTCGACGCACGTCTCCGCCGAGGCATAGATGGGGATCTTCAGCTTTCCCGAGAGAAAGGCCGCGTTGTCGGCGTGATCGAAGTGGCCGTGGCCGAGAAAGAT
The DNA here is from genome assembly GCA_025350525.1 of Deltaproteobacteria bacterium. Taxonomy (GTDB): domain Bacteria; phylum Myxococcota; class Myxococcia; order Myxococcales; family 40CM-4-68-19; genus 40CM-4-68-19. Next base: position 2,643 of record JANXXR010000199.1, on the reverse strand, counting down.
GGCCTCGGGCTTCAGGCTGACCAGATCCTCGACGACGAACGGGGTCCGCCCCGGGGACGGTCTCGGCACGGTGCACGTAGGTGTCGAGCAGGACGATGCGGCCGTGGATGGAGGCCGCGAGGGTGGCATTGGTGAGCCAGGAGAAGAGCACGTTCTCCCTGTCCACCACCCCGGTCGCGGCATTGACATTCTCAGCTCCGAAGAACTTCTGGCGCGCGGCGACCAGCTCGGGGCTTGCGCCGATGCAATGGTCCCCGGTCCGTCCACAAGTTGCTTTGAAGGTGGACCTGCAGGCGGCGGAAAAATCGTCGGAGTGATCGGCCAGGCAGCCTGCCGCATTCCACCACGCCTGGGGGTCGCCGCTCGAGAAGTTGAGAGAGACGCCGCAGAACGATTCATTGAGCTGCGGTCCGCATGCCTGGAGAACTTCGTCCTTCTGGGCCTGGGTCGCGGCGCTCTGGCAGGAGTTCTCGTCAGCCTGCTCCGCGGCGTTTGCAGATGTGCTCGCCCCCGCTTGCGGGCTGTATTGACTTGCAATGAAAAGGAATGCGCCCAGCGCCGCCGCGTATGCTCTCATGACATGCTCCCGGCTCGAGTTGCTTGCACGGCGAACCTTGCGCATTCATCAAGCGAATTGCCGCACCGACAACGCGCTTTTCTCACGGTGCCGTGCGTCAGGACCGCCGCCCTCCTCGAGGAGCAGGCGTCCGGCCCCGAGCCGTGAAGCTAGTGGCAGATTCCGGGGGGATCCGCCGTCTCTCCGCGGTCGTCGACCCAGAAGTTCGCCGTGCCCGCGGTTCCGGGGCTCTTGCTCTGGTCCTCGCAGTCGAAGACGGCGTCATCGCGGGCATGGTTGTCGGTCAGCGTGTTCCCGGCCGAGGGGGTGTAAGGGGCCGGGCTCATCTGGATGCCATCGACGCTGTTGTCACGGACCTGGTTGTGATCAAAGTCGCTGTCGAAAACATTGCTGCCGCGGATGCCATACGCGAAGTTGCGCGCCCGATTGCGGGCGATGCTCATCTGGATGTTCGGACCCACGGCGCCGAAGAATGGTCCGGTCAGCCGGATACCCGAGGAAGAATTGCCGGCGCTGGCTTCGAGGTCGTTGCCCACCACCAGCACGCCGGAGTTCTGCCCGAAGAAGTAGAGCGCGCTCTGCAGCGTCTCTTCGCTGCGGTTGTCGCTCACCACCGAGCCGGTCGCCCTGCCGAGCACCAGCAAGGTGGAGTCCTTCACCGAGAGGTTCCGGTTGACCACCAGTCCGTGAGCGGAGCCGTCGCCGAGGTTGAGGGCCGAGTCGGTGTGGCCTTCAAAGTAGTTGTCCTCGATCAGCGTGTCGTTGATGGGGAGGCCCTGGGTATAGATCGCCGTCCCGGTGTTGGGGCTGGGAAATCCACCGGCGTTATTGGCGACGAAGGCATTTCCCGAGATGCGCGATTGCGCCCCGCCGATGCTATGGAAATACATCCCGACGTTGTTCCCGGTAATCAGGTTGTCGAGGATCTGGTACCCGGTACCCGAGGGATCCTTGACGTCGATGCCGGCGTCGAAGACGGGCTGCGCGCCTCCGGTGATGACGAAGCCCTGAATGACGGTGCCCGCGCTGTTCGCGACCAAGGTGAACCCATCGCCGAGGGGACCGGCCTGGACGATGGCCTCCCGGCTGCTATCGGTCGGGCTCCTGCGCCGCGCGTGGCGGTGACTGCCCTCCCGCTGGCCTTCGCCTGCGTCGGCCCGGTTGACGGCAATGAAGGTGAGCGGCCTCGTGACCAGCACCGGCCCCGGATATAACCCCGGGCACACCAGGATGGTGGCGCCGGGGAGAGCCGCCAGCGCCGCGACGCGCAGGTCGGTGTATTGGGCCTCCGGGCATTCCTTCTTGTCGTCATCGACGATCAGGGTCTGACCTTCCGTCCGACCTTCCAATGACGGGTGGTCGGCGCGGGCGCCGCTCGCGAACAGGAGCCATCCCGCCACCAGCAAGGAAGTGCCGACGCGCGCCGCGCGAAAGAAAATCAGGTTGTGCATGGGGCTCTCCGAAGAGGCAGGCAGTTCCGTTTGACGGGCGGACTACTCTCTCTTCTGTGATCATGCAAGGGTGCTGGAGCCCTACTTCTTGGCAGCCGCCTGCTTCTCGCGGAACTCCTTGATCATCTGCTCCTGCGTCGCCCGCGGCACCGGCTGGTACTTCTGGAACTCCATGCTGAACTCGCCCTTGCCCTGCGTGGCGGAGCGAAGGTCCGTCGAGTAGCCGAACATCTCCGAGAGCGGAACCCAGGCGTTGGCGATCAGGTAGCCCTCCACCGTCTCGGTGGCCTGGATGACCCCGCGCCGCTGGTTGAGCTGGCCGACCACCTGGCCCTGGAACTCCTCGGGCGCCTGCACTTCCACGTTCATGATCGGCTCGAGGATGACCGGCTTGGCCGCCTCGTAGCCTTCGCGGAAGCCCATCAGCGCCGCCGTCTTGAAGGCCTGCTCGCTGGAATCCACCGCGTGGTGGAGGCCGTCGTTGATCACGCAGCGCACGCCCACCACCGGGAAGCCGATCAACGACCCCTTCTTGACCGCCTCCTTGAAGCCCTTGTCGCAGGCGGGGATGAACTCGCGCGGAATCGCTCCGCCGGCCACGTCGTCGACGAACTC
>JANXXR010000255.1 GCA_025350525.1 Deltaproteobacteria bacterium | reverse complement strand
TCTTCGGCCTGGAGATGCACCTGGCCACCAGCTTCAAGGCCATCGCGGAGTTCAAGCCGGCGGTGGTGGTGGTCGATCCCATCACCGACTTCGTGGCGCTGGGCACCGCCCACGAGGTCCGCTCGATGATGACCCGCCTGGTCGACTACCTGAAGGCGCACGGCATCACCGCGCTCATGACCAGTCTCAGCTCGTCGCGCACCGTCCACGCCGAGGAGGACGTCGGCATCTCCTCGCTCATCGACACCTGGATCCTGACCCAGCTCATCGAGGTGGCCGGCGAGCGCAACCGCGGCCTGAGCGTGCTCAAGTCGCGCGGCATGGCGCATTCGCACCAGATCCGCGAGTTCACCCTGGGGTCGAGCGGGATCAACCTGATCCCGGCCTACCGCGGGCCGCAGGGCTTCCTCTCCGGCTCGGCCCGGACGGCGGCGCAGGAACACGAGCCCTCTGCGGGCCTGGCGGCGAGGAGAAACGGAAGATGACCGCGCGACTTGTCCGCAAGCAGCCGCGCCCGCCGCGCCCGGCCGTGAAGGCCAAGCCGCTGCCGGTGCGCGACGCCGACTTCTACCAGCTGCGCCTCTACGTGGCGGGCCAGACCGCGCGCTCGGCGTCGGCGCTGCACAACCTCGAGGAGATCTGCGAGAAGCACCTGCGCGGCAAGTACCGCATCGAGGTGGTGGACTTGCTGGTCAACCCGCAGCTCGCCCGCGGCGATCAGATCTTCGCCGTGCCGACGCTGGTGCGCCAGCTGCCGCCGCCGGTGAAGAAGATCATCGGCGACCTCTCCAACATCGAGCGGGTGCTGGTCGGCCTCAACCTGCGTCCGCTACCGGTGCCGGCGCCATGACGGCCGCCGGGGAGATCGGGCCGGAGCAGTACGTCCTGCGCCTCTACGTCGCGGGCCTGACGCCGCGCTCGCGCCTGGCCATCGCCAACATCACCACCATCTGCGAGGAGTTCCTGCAAGGGCGCTACGACCTCGAGGTCATCGACGTCTTCCAGCGGCCGGTGCTGGCGCGCGAGGAGCAGATCATCGCCACGCCCACGCTGGTGAAGAAGCTGCCGGTGCCGCTGCGCCGGTTCATCGGCGATCTGTCGGAGAGGGAGAAGGTGCTGGTGGGCCTCGATCTGAGGCGGCAGGGCTGAGCCGTGAGGAAGCGCACCCGCAAAACGGTGGTCAAGGCCAAGGCCCCGCGCTCGCCCCGCCCGCTGCGCGATCGGCTGGAGGAGGCCGAGCAGACGCTGCTCGCCATCCGCACCGGCGAGGTGGACGCCATCGTGGTGGGCGGGCCGCAGGGCGACCGCGTCTTCACGCTGACCGGCGCCGACCACGACTACCGCATCCTCATGGACGAGATGAGCGAGGGCGTCGCTACCCTCGCCGAGAACGGCATCGTTTCCTACTGCAACCTGCGCTTCGCCAGCATCGTCGGGCTGCCGGCGGAGCGGGTGGTGGGCGCCTCCATCCACCGCATCGTGCCGGGGGAGGCGCGCGACCGGCTCGCCGCACTCTTGAAGGCGGGTCTGCTCGCGGTGAGCCGGGCCGAGTTCCAGCTGCGTCACGAGAGCGGGGCGCAGGCGCAGGTGCTGCTCTCGGTCAGCAAAATCCAGATGGAGGGCAAGATCACCCTCTGCGTCATCGCTACCGACGTCACCGAGGAGAAGCGCCGCGAGGCCGCGGTGGCGGCGGAGCGGGCCCAGCGCGACGGCGCGCTGCGCGCCAGCGAGGAGCGGTACCGCCGCATCGTCGAGACCGCGGTGGAGGGCATCTGGCTGGTGGACGCCACGGGGCGCACCACCTTCGCCAACCGCGCGCTCTCGGAGATGCTGGGCTACGCGCCCGACGAGCTGCAGGGGCGCCTGCTCCTCGACTTCATGGACGCCGAGTCGGAGAGGGCCGCCCGCCGCTTCCTCGCGCGCCGCCGCCGCTACAGCGAGATGCGCGAGTTCGGGTTCCGCGCCAAAAGCGGCCGCCAGCTGTGGGCCATGCTCTCGATGAGCCCCATCGAGGCCCCCGACGGCAGCGACGGCGGCGCGGTGGTGATGGTCAGCGACGTCAGCGAGCGGCGCAAGCTCCAGGCGCAGCTCCTGCTCGCCGACCGCATGTCGTCGCTGGGCACGCTCTCCGCCGGCGTCGCCCACGAGATCAACAACCCGCTCGCCTACGTCATCGCGAGCCTCGATCTGCTGGCCGCCCGCTTTCCCGAGCTGGCGGCCCGGCTGCCGGCCGATCAGGCGACCTTCGTGGACCAGCAGCTCAAGCGCGCCCGCGAAGGCACCGGGCGGGTGCGCGGCATCGTCCGCGACCTCAAGTCCTTCTCCCGCGCCGACGAGGAGACGGTCACCGCCACCGACCTGCGCAAGTCGCTCGACACCTCGCTGACGCTGGTGTGGAACGAGATCAAGCACCGGGCGCGGCTGGTGAAGGACTACGACGCGCTGCCGGCGGTGCGGGCCAACGAGGCGCGGCTGGGGCAGGTGTTCATCAACCTCTTCGTCAACGCCGCCCAGGCCATGCCCGAGGGCGACGTCGAGCGCAACGAGCTGCGGGTGACCGGCCGCACCGACGCGCTGGGCAACGCGGTGGTCGAGATCCGGGACACCGGCTGCGGGATCGCGCCCGAGCACCTCGACCGCATCTTCGAGCCCTTCTTCACCACCAAGCCCATCGGCGAGGGCACCGGGCTCGGCCTCGCCATCAGCCACGGCATCGTCACCTCGCTGGGCGGGACGCTCTCGGTGCAGAGCGAGCCCGGCAAGGGGACCCTCTTCCGCGTGGTCCTGCCCACCGCCCGGCCCGAGGTCGCGGCCCAGCCGAACCCGCGCCCGCTGCCCCGCCCAAAGCGGCGCGGGCGGATCCTGGTCATCGACGACGAGAAGGACCTGACCGACGTCACCAGCGACGGCCTCAGCGGCCTGCACGACGTCATGACCACGCAGGACGCGCGGCAGGCGCTGGAGTGGATCGCGTCGGGCGACCGCTTCGACCTGATCCTCTGCGATATGATGATGCCGCTCATGACCGGCATGGAGTTCTACACGCGGCTGTACGCCCTCTTGCCGCAGCAGGCGACGCGAGTCGTGTTCATGACCGGCGGCGCCTTTACGCCGCGGGCGCGGGAGTTTCTCGCCCGGCTGCCCAACCTGCGCCTCGAGAAGCCGTTCGACGTGGACCACATCCTCGCCATGGTCAGCGCGCACCTCGACGGCTGGTCGCATGCGAGCACGAGCGCGGCGCCCGCGCAGGCGCTCGGCTCCTGACGGTGGGCAAGGCCGCCAGGAGGGCCGCGGCGTTCCTCTCCATCGCGGTCGCCTTCGCCTGCAGCAGTCAGGCAAAAGTCTCCGCCGGCGAGACGCTCTTCCGGCAGCGCTGCGCGGTCTGTCACCTCGCCGGCGGCGCCGGCGCGCAGGGGCCGGGGCTCGCCGGCGTGGTGGGGCGCAAGGCGGGCACCGGCGGGCGCTTTGGCTACTCGAAGGCGCTGCGCTCGAGCGGCCTCGTCTGGGACGCGGCGTTGCTCGACCGGTTCCTCTCCGCGCCGGGAAAGTTGGTCCCGGGCACGACCATGGTGGTCGCGGTTCCCGACGCTGTTGAGCGGCGCGAGGTGATCACGTTTCTGTCCACGCTGCGCGCCGAGGCTCCCAACTCGCCGGCCTCCGCCAGCAAGGACACCTCCGCCTGGACTCCGGCCGCACCCGGACTGCGCACCGGCCAAGCCGCGATGGGCGACTTCCACGGCGACGGCCCCGGCGTGCGGCGCCGCATCACGGTGGCCGATCTGCCCGCTCCCTTCGCCACGGCCTCGGCGCGAAACAGCCCCGGCGTCGTCCCGCAGCCGGCCGGGAAAAAGCTGATCGCGCCGCCCGGCTTCTCGGTGGCGCTCTTCGCCAAGGACCTGGTCAACCCGCGGCTGCTGCGGGTCGCGCCCAACGGCGACCTCTTCGTGGCCGAGAGCTCCTCGGGCCGCCTCCGGCTCCTGCGGGCGGCGGACGGCGCGGAGGCCCCGCAGTTGGTGGAGATCTTCGCGAAGGACCTCGACCAGCCCTTCGGCATCGCCTTCTATCCGCCCGGCGCGGATCCGCAGTGGCTCTACGTGGCCGAGAACAACGCGGTGGTGCGGTTCCCCTACCGCAACGGCGATCGCGCCGCCCGCGGCCCGCGCGAGGTGGTGGTGGCGAAGCTCTCCCGCGAGGGCGGCGGGCACTGGACCCGCGACCTCGTCTTCTCCCGCGACGGCAAGCGCATGTTCGTCTCGGTGGGCTCGGCGTCCAACGTGGCCGAGCGGATGGCCAAGCGCACCGTGGCCGAGGCGCAGGCCTTCGAGAAGACGGCCGCGCTGGGCGCCGGCTGGGACAGCGAGGACCACCGCGCCGACGTGCTTGCCTTCGAGGCGGATGGCAAACACCCGGAAATCTTCGCCACCGGCCTGCGCAACTGCGTGGGCCTCGCCGTGCATCCGGCCACCGGCGATCTCTGGTGCTCCACCAACGAGCGCGACGGCATGGGCGACGATCTCGTCCCCGACTACCTGACCCGCGTGCGGCAGGGCGCGTTCTACGGCTGGCCCTGGTACTGGCTGGGCGATCACGAGGACCCGCGCCTCGCGGGCGAACGGCCCGACCTCAAAGGCAAGGTGACCGTGCCCGACGTGCTGGTGCAGTCGCACTCGGCCTCGCTGCAAATGACCTTCTACGACGGGAAGATGTTTCCGGCCGAGTACCGCGGCGACGCCTTCGCCGCCTTCCACGGCTCGTGGAATCGCGCAAAGCGTACCGGGTATAAAGTCGTGCGCGTGCTCCAGCGCGACGGCGTGCCCACCGGCGAGTACGAAGACTTCCTGGTGGGCTTCGTCGCCGACGCCGAGACCGTCTGGGGCCGCCCGGTCGGGGTGGCCGTGGCCCACGACGGCGCTCTCTTCGTCAGCGAAGACGGCAACGGCACCATCTGGCGGGTGTCGGCGCGCTGAGCCCCCGGGCGTGCAGAACCCGGAGACGCGGGTCCGGGTCGCTGCCGCTACTGCTCCCGCCGCGCGACCAGGTGATCGTCGGCGTCGAACCAGCGCAGGCGGTCCTCCGACATCCAGGCGCGAAGCTTGCGGCGCAGATCGACAGCGACCTCTGGGTGAGCCTGCGAGACGTCAGTGAGTCCGAATGGGTCCGCTTGCAGATCGAGCAGCCGATAGACCGCGCCACCCTCGGTCGGCTGGCAGGTCAGCTCCCACCGCCCGCTGCGCGCCGCCCGCAGCCGCGCGGTGATGGTGCGCTCGACGAAGCGCTGCTTGAGCACCAAGGCGCGGCTGCCGTTCTCGACCTCCAGCAGTTCGGTGATGGCCGGATAGGTGAGGGAGCCCGGCGGGCTGTCGTCCTTGCCCCCGAGCCAGAGGGAGGTCTCGGCGAAGACGGTGCGACCTTCGGGAACTTCCGAGAAGAGCGAGATGCCGTCGAGGCCCGCCGGCGCAGGGATCCCGGCGGCAGCGAGGAGGGTGGGAAGGAAGTCCACGCCGCTCGCCAGGGGCGGCAGCGGTCCTGGCTTGACGCCCGCGCCTTCGAGCCACAGCAAAGTGCGGTTGGCCGCCTCTCCGCCCTGAAACCACTTGCCATGCTCGGTGGTGGCTCCCGGTTCGAAGAGGCTCTCGCCGTGGTCGCCGGTGATCGCGAGCAGATGTTCCGCGAGCCCGTCTTCCGCGAGCCGCGCCTCGAAGCGGCCCACCTCGCGGTCGAAGCTGTGCAGCGCGCCGTCGTAGAGCGCGCGCACCTGGGTCACCTCCTCCTCCGGCGGCCGCCGTCCCGCGCGGGCGATATCGGCCAGCTGCTGGATCTCGTAGCTGTACCGGCTGTTGCCCGACTCTCCGGGCGCTGCAAATCGCCGCGCGTCGGGCATGGGCGCGGCGAACGGGGCGTGGGTGACCGAGTAGAAGACCACGAGGAGGAAGGGCTGCCCGCCCTGCTCCAGCGCGTCCAGCCGCCGGAAGGCGCGGTCGGTCAGCTCCGCCGGGTCGGCGTTGACGAGGAGGTAGCGCATCACCGGAAAGAGCCGCTGTCCCAGCGGGCCTGCCAACAGCCCGAGCGCCAAGGGCAGGCGCTGGACCGCTTCACGCTCGGCAAAGACCTCGATGCTGGTGGCCGGCGGCGCGTCCACCACCTCGAACCCGAAGTCCACGCGCTGGAAGGTCTCACCCGCGTAGTCGCTCACCACCGCCGTCCGGTAGCCGGCGGAAGCGAGGATGCGGGGCAGCGTCGGGAGGCGCATCCGCGTCGTCTCGGCTCTGGGGAAGAGGTCGCGGATGCCGTGACGGTGGGGATAGACGCCCGTGAGCATCGACGACCAGGAGGCGGTGGTGCTGGCGATGGGGACGAAGACGTCGTCGGCGTGGGCGCTGCGGGGCAAGAGCGCGTCGAGGTTGGGCGTGGTCGGCTGCGGGTAGCCGGAGGAGGAGAAGTGGTCGGGTCGCAGCGAGTCGGCGGCCAACACCACGATGCCCCTGGTCGAGCGCGGCCGGGGCCTCGCGCGCGAGCGGATCGCGAGGCCCGCCAGCAGGAGGAGAGCCGTGGCGGCGAAGACGAGCCCCTGGCGGCCGAGCAGCGCCCGGCGGTGGCGGAAGAGCGCCACCACCAAGGCGACGGCCAGCGCGGCGAGCAGCGCGCGGTCGAGCGGCCCCGCCCCGATGCGCTCGACCAGGAGGACCTGCAACGACGCGCGCCAGCCCCCCCGCCTCCAGAGGAGGTCTTCGAAGAGGGCCGGCTTGTGCGTTAGGGTTCGCAACAGCTGCACCAGGGCGAGCGCCACTCCCAAGAGCCCGCAGGCAATGGGCCGTGGCCGCGCTGACAGCAAGGTGCGGAGCGCCACCCAGGCCGCGGCGCCCGCAGCAGCGCCGAAGGTCGCGACCGTGAGCGCGAGGCCCAGCTGGAAGAGGATCAGGTCAGAGCCGATCTCGAGGATCGCCTGCTTGATGCCGCCGCTGATCTCCAGCCAGCCGCCGAGCGCCGAGAGCAAGGTGGCGACATGCAGGACGCCCAGCGCCGCCGCCGAGGCCAGGACGGCGCGGAGGCAATCCCGCAGCTCACTCCTCACGGCTGCTTCCCGCCCGCTGCCTCTGCGTCGAGGTAGCCCGCCTGCCGCATGGCTTGCAGCGCCGCCTGCCCGATGGGCGCGCTCGCCGGGTCCGGCGCGTCCTCACGCTCGTGTTGCTGCTCGACCTTGAGGAGCTCCACCAGCTCCTGGACGCGCGCGGAATTGCTCTCCGCCAGGTTGTGCAGCTCGCCCGGATCGAGCTTGACGTCGAAGAGCCCGCGCGTGGGCACGGGGATGGGGACGCCCGGGATTTCCACCACCGAGCCGGGGTTGCTGGCGATCAGCTTGTCGTCGCCGAGGTAGACCACGCGCGCGAGGTTGACGCTGCCGAGCTGCACCTCGGCGAAGGCCGGCCGGCCGGGAAGGGAGCCGCCGCGCAAGAGCGGGCCGAGATCGCGTCCGTCGAGACCCAAAGGCAGGGGCACCGAAGCCAGCCCGAGAAGCGTCGGGGCCAGATCGACCAGCTGGACCCGGTCGGGCACCGTCCGCCCGCCTGCGATGTGTCCCGGCCAGGCGATCACCAGGGGAACGTGCAGGACGGAGTCGAAGGGCGTCGAGTGATCGAGCGTGATCCCGTGCTCGTCGAGCATCTCGCCATGATCGGAGGTGATCACCACGATGGTGCGGCCGCTCGCCCCCGCCTCGTCGAGGATCCTGAGGAGCCCTTTGACGGTGGCGTCGGCGTCGTGCACGGCGGCGTCGTACAGCGCCGCGAGGTGGGCGTGCTCGGAAGGCGTGAGCTGCTCTGCCCTGCGGAAGCGGAGATACTCTCCGAGGGCGAACTGGTCGGCGAACCTGCCTTGGTAGGCGCCGAAGCGCAGCGGTTCGGAGGGTTGCAGCGGATAATGGGCGTCCTCGAGGTGAATCCAGGCGAAGGTCGGCCGGCTCGCCATGCGCTTCGCCACGGCGGCAAACTGGAGCAGCGTCTTTCCCGCCAGCAGCGAGCGCGGCAGGTTGTCGGCGAGCGGAGTGTAGGCCAGGTCCACCTCGTCGAACCGATCCAGCATATAGGGCGGAAAACCGGCGAGGTCGCCGCCGGTCCAGGTCTCGTAGCCCGCGTCGGAGAGGAAGTCGGGCAGCGTGCGCACGAAGGTCGGCAGGGCGGCCCCCGCGGCGCGCACGCCGTTGCGGACCGGGTAGAGGCCGGTGAGCAGGGAGACGACCGACGTCCAGGTCCTGGCCCCCTGCGCGGTGGCGCGGTCGAAGCGCACACCGGCGGCGGCGAAACCGCGCAGCGTGGGCGAGGTGTCGCGCCCGTAGCCGTAAGCCGAGAGGTGATCGGGCCGCACGGCGTCGGTCGTGATCAAGAGGATGCTGGGTCGATCGCTCTTGGCCACGATGCGAGGCTCGCCCCAGCCGCCCGCCGCGCCGACTCCTTGAGGGATGGTCTCCAGCACGAGGCGGCCGGCCGGCCCATGCCCCGCGGGGAGCGGCGCGACCCGATCCTTCCAGCCCGGCTCGGTCACCACCTCGTCGAGGAGCACCGCTCCGTCGAGGAGCGCACGGAACCGCAGGCCCGGACCTTGCGGATCCGGGTCGCGACCGAGAGAGACGCGAAGCTCGCCCTCGGGCGGAAGGGCCAGGTCGAAGAGGTAGCGGGAGGCGCCTTCCGCGACCAGCTCCTCCCGGTAGCTGACCGAGAGCTGGTCGGCCTGCGGGACGTAGCGCACCAGGGGCCGGAGCGTCGGCGAGAGCGCCGCCGAGGACGGGGCGAGGTCGGACTGGAGGATCTCGACGTCGCGGACGGCGGCCCGGTCCCCCTCGATGAGGAGCAGTCCTGCCAGCCGGGGTTCGTGGAAGGTGCCAAACCATTGGCACATCGACCAGCCCCTTCTTCCCGGGGGCGAGAGGGTGCAGGCCGGCAGCGCAACGCCGGGGAGATCGGGGCCCGCAGCCCAGGCTTGGCGATGCGCGCTCGCTTCCTCGGCGCTGAGGGCGCGCAGCGTGACCCGCGCCTCGCTCCGGATCAGCGCCCGAAAGACGACCGGCCGACCCTGCTGCGGGCTGAACGGAAACGCCAGGACCGCGCCAGGGGGCTCGCTCGGGACGCGCTCCAGATGGAGGTAGACGCGCTGGGCCGACGGCGTTGGGACTTCGATCGCGTTGGCCAACTCCCGCGTGAGACGCAGGCCGGGGCGTGCTGCGGCGCGGCGGGCCGCGAAGCGCTGGGCTCCGGCCGCGGCCAGTCCCACCGCGGCAAGAGCGAGGAGCAGCCAGCAGATCCTGCGCTTTCGCTCTTCCGGGTCGAGCGAAGTGAAGTTGTTGAGCTTCATTCTCGCAGGATAGCTTGCGAGCATGGCGATCAGACGAATTTGCTCTTCAGCCGGCTCGCGGAGAGACGTCTTCGACGCCGTCGCCGAGAGCTGGTTCAAGTCGGTAAGGCCAAGCTCGGCTCGCGCTTCAGCAACTACGGGCACGCGAAGGATGAGCTTTTCGATTACCTCTAGATGCTACCGGTCAATGACAGCCCAGCCCTTGAACGTTCCATCCGGTTGGGCGGCGATGCCGGGCGGCGGCCCGCCATCGGCATACTTGAAGGTCGTCAACTCCAGGTCGAGCTCCTTCCAGCCAAAGTACTTCTGCGGTGCGGCGCCGGTGACCGCACCGCAGAAGTCGCGACCGCCCCGTCCTGGCGCCCATCAGCTGCAAGAAGTGACCGACTTCGCTCAGCGCAGCTTTTCCATCGCGGTCCGAAACGCGCGACGCGCGGCAGCGTCCTCGATCTCGATCTCCACTGCCCGGACCAGCTCGCGCAGCGAGGCCGACGTCCGCGCTGCTCGTTTGACCAGCACGCGCGCCATGGGGCCGACGTGGCGCGCCAGTTCGACCTCCACCGCCTTGACGCTCGCCTCGGCCAGTGCGGGATTGAGCGTGATCGCCGCGGGGCTCGCTGGTGAAGGGGTGACCTGCGATGGCGGCCCATCTCCCGGCC
>JANXXR010000121.1 GCA_025350525.1 Deltaproteobacteria bacterium | reverse complement strand
GTCCCGGTGTACTCGTACCAGCGGCGGTTGTACCAGAAGATGTAGCCCTCGCCGTCGGCGATCCAGGCGAGCGGCGGCATGGCGTCGGCGAAGTTGCGGAACTGCTCCTCGCTCTCGCGCAGCTTCTCCAGCGCGGCCTTGCGATCGCGCTCGGCGCGGGTGCGCTCGGAGACGTCGCGGGTGGTGCCGACCACGGTGTCGATCTGCCCGCTCTCGCCGGCCACCGGCACAAAGGTGTACTCGTAGTGGCCCTCGACGCCCTCGGCGCTGACGTAGGCGTTGGCTCCCGAGACCACCTGGCCCGCGAGGGCCTGGTCGAGCTGCTGCCGGTGCAGCGCCACCAGGTCCTCCGGGTAGCCCAGCTCTGCGAAGGTCTTGCCCAGGGCGTCTTCGAGCGTCCTGCCCCACAGCTTCAGCAGCGCCGGGCTCACGTAGATGAAGCGCTGGTCGCGATCGAAGACGTAGAGGAAGTCCGGCGAGGAGAGGCCGATGGCATGCAGGATGCGGAGCTGGTGCTGGTACTTCCGCCGCAGATCCTCGACGGGCGAAGGCGCGCTCATCGGAGGAAGCCGGCCACGCGCTCGAGGAACTGCTCCTTCCCCTCCGGAGTGCGGATGTCGAGGGTGGAGACGTCCACGGTCAGCACCTCGAGCTTGTGCTTGCCCGCCGCCACCTGGGGAAAGGTCCGGTAGTACGCCCCCAGCCCGGCGAGAAACTCGCCGGTGATGCCCGCCTCCTCCTTGCGCCCCCGCTCGCGGATGCGCCGCAGCAGGATCTCGGTGTCGTGGCACTGGAGATAGACCACCTGGTCCGGCTGGTGCAGGTCGCGGTTCAGGCGCTGGAAGTATTCCAGGTATAAATCCAGCTCGCGGTCGTCCATGTGGCCGAGGCCGTGCAGGTACTTGGCAAAGATCTCCGGGTCCTCGAGCAGGGTGCGGTCCTGGATGCAGGATTTGGGCACGGTGTGGATCAGCTCGTGGTGCTGGCAGCGCTTCATGAGGAACTCGAGCTGGAGCGTGAAGCTCCACCGCTGCATGTCGGCGTAGTAGTCGCGCAAAAAGCGGTTGTCGATGACCGGCTCGTCGAAGAGCTCGAAGCCGAAGCGCCGCGAGATCAGCTTGGCGGCGGTGGTCTTGCCGACGCCGATGTTGCCGGCCAGGGCGACGAAGAGCTTCTTCATCCGCACATGCTAGCGTGAGCCGCAGATGGACGCCTTCAGCTATTTGTCGGTGCTGCTCTCGATCATCCTCGGCCTCGCCATCACCCAGGTGCTGCAGGGTCTGGGCCGGTTGATGCAGGCGCGCACGCGGGTGGTCATGTACTGGCCGCCGCTGGTGCTGGCGGTGACCCTGCTGATCTCCTTCGTGCAGACCTGGTGGGCCATGTTCGGGCTGCGGTCGTATCCGGATTGGACCTTCGGCAAGTTCGGGGTAGTGCTGCTGCAGACGATCTTCTCCTACCTGCAGGCGGCGCTGGTCCTGCCCGAGGTCTCTCCCGAGGGCGAAGTCAACCTGCACGACGCCTACTTCAGAAACCGGCGCTGGCTCTTCGCCGTGGTCATCGCCGGCACGCTCACCAGCCTCGGGAAGGACCTGATCCTGAACGGCCACCTGCCCGAGCCCAGAAACGTCGCCTTCCACCTCTTCTGGATCGCCACCGCCACGGTCGCCATGGCCACCCGGCGCGAGTGGTTCCACAAGCTGATGGCGCTCACCGCCCTCGCCGTCATCTCGCTCTACATCGTGCTGCTCTTCACCCGGCTGCCCTCGTAGCGCTGCAATTCCAGGTTTGAGCGCGACAGGTCGCTGAGCACGGCGCGCAGCGCTCCCTCCACCGCGTCCAGCTGCAGGAGCGGCATCGAGCGATCCTGCGGGCTGGAGGCGTCGATGGCCCGCTCGGTCCAGGTGCCGAGGTTGACGTAGAGCCGCTCCTCCGCCACCGCCCAGTCGATGACGTGGGTGTGGCCCAGCACCAGCGCGTCGGGCCGGGGCGCGTCGTGGGGAAGCTTGCGCTTGCCCTTGACGGCTTCGAAGGCGTGGACGGCGGTGCGCTCCCAGAGCCGATCCGCCTTGTCCACGGCGCTGCGCACGCGGTTGGCGCTGATGTACCCGGCGAGGAAGCCGACCGGCCGCGGCAGGTAGCCGTTCTCGGCGAGCAGGCGCAAAAAGGCGCGGTAGAAGCGGCGGAAGCTGGCTTCGTCGGTCCACCGCTGCAAGACCGAGATGACCGCCTCCTCGGGACGCAGCGCCACGATGCGGTCGGGATCCATCCGCACGTTGCGCGGCGCGCCCTTGTGGCGCAGCCAGGGGATGACCGCCTGGTGGAGGGCGTTGGTCATCACCTCGCCGCTGCCGCCCGGCTCCTCGTTGCCCTCGTCGAGCTCGTGGCCGTGCTGCAGAACAACCGTTTTCTCGCCGAGGGTCCGCACGCAGGAGCGCTCGATGCGGGCGCGGACGCCGTGCCCGGCGAGGAGCTGCGCCGCCTCGGGCGCCCCGAGGTGGTGGTCGTGGTTGCCGGGAACGATGGTGAGCTGCGCCCGCTGCGAGAGCTGCGCCAACGCCTCGAAGGCCACCGGGTTGCTCTCCCGCACGGCGGCCAGCAGCGCCGGCAGCTCCCGGCGTGGCGGCGGCTCCTTGGGCACCTTCAGCCGCTGGAAGAACTTCGCGAGGCCCTTGGGCGGCGGCTGCATGGCGGTAAAGTCGAAGCAGTCGCCGAGGAGGATCAGCTCGGACCCTTGGTCGCGGGCGATGCGCTCGCACAGCTCGGCCAGCTGCCGGCCCTGGCGGTCGTCGGCGAAGAGCCGGGCCTCGCCGCGCTCGTCGAGATGGAGGTCGCTGACCGTGTACAGGCTCACCGCAGCGACGGACCACAGCCCCCGCCAAAAAACAAGAGGCGGCGGGCCGGGTGCGTGCGGTAGAAGGCGGCCCATGGACGTCGTGCTCATCGACACCGCCAACGATCCGCTCACCAAGCTCTACGGCGCCTACCGCACCTGCTACACGCCCAAGACCCCGCGCGAGGTCTGGGAAGACATCGCCGCCGGCGTGGTCCCGCACGAAAAGATCGTTTCGTTCGTCGAGGAGCGGCTGAAGACCGGCCACGTCTCGCCGCTGGAGCAGGTGGTCTTCTGGTTCGGCATCAGCGGCGTCTCGCGCTCGCTCTCGCACCAGTTCGTCCGCCACCGGATCGGCATCTCCTTCGAGCAGCAGTCGCAGCGCTACGTGCGCTTCACCGGCAAGAACGAGGAGCGCCTCGAGTACGTCATGCCCGACAGCTGGCAGGAGGCGGGCAAGGCGGAGGAGTTCGGAAAGCTGATGGGCGAGATCACCCGCGTCTACCGCGAAGCCGTCGCCGCCGGCATCCCCGCCGAGGACGCGCGCTTCGTCTTGCCCAACGCGGCGCCCACCAACTTCCAGATCATGGTCAACCTCGCCGAGCTGTTGCACATCGGCGACCTGCGCCTCTGCACCCGGGCGCAGTGGGAGATCCGGCAGATGATCGCGCGCATGCGCGCCGAGCTGATGCGCAAGGTGCCGCAGCTGGCGAAGTACATGCAGCCCAAGTGCGGCGAGCGGCGGCTGGGCTACTGCGACGAGGACGTCAAGGCCTACGAGGCCTGCCCGCTCTCGAACTCGCGCCCGCACAAGCTGACCGTGCTGGAGGTCTTCAAGCGCGTCCGCAGCGAGAGCGGAAAGCCGATGCGCGACCTCGACGAGTCGGACTTCGTCGCCGCCGAGAAGTTCCGCGAAGCCAAGGCGTAGCGGCGGGAGCGCCTCGTGGCCCTGGCCTTCATCTCCCACCCCGACTGCCTGCTGCACGAGATGGGCGAAGGTCATCCCGAGGGCCCGCGGCGGCTCTCGGCCATCGACGACAAGCTGATCGCCTCGCGGCTGGGCGATCTGGTCACCCGCTTCGAGGCGCCGCTGGCGTCCCGCGCGCAGCTGATGCGCGTCCACCAGGTCGGGTACCTCGACTCCCTCGAACGGCTGGCTCCGCGCACCGGCTTCGTGCTCATCGATGCCGACACGGTCATGAACCCGCACACGCTGCAGGCGGCGCTGCGGGCTGCCGGGGCGGCCGTGCTCGCCACCGATCTGGTGATGTCCAGCCAGTTCGATGCCGCCTTCTGCAGCGTGCGTCCGCCCGGCCACCACGCCGAGCCGGACCGCGCGATGGGCTTCTGCTTCCTCAACAATGTGGCGGTGGGAGCGGCCCACGCCCTCGAGCACCACGGCCTTCTGCGGGTGGCCATCGCCGACTTCGACGTGCACCACGGCAACGGCACCGAGGAGATCTTCCGCGACGACCCGCGCGTGCTGATGGTCTCGACCTTCCAGCACCCCTTCTATCCGGGCGGCGGCATCGAGGGCCGCTCCGAGCGGATGGTCAATGTGCCGATCGAGGCGGGCAGC
>JANXXR010000102.1 GCA_025350525.1 Deltaproteobacteria bacterium | reverse complement strand
GAGACGACGGCGGGGTCGCGCAGGTCCCGGTAGAACTCGGGCAATTGCCCCGCATTGAGCATTCCCTTGTAGACCAGCGTCTTCCAGCTCAGGGACGGCACATAGAAATGGCTGCGCCCCCCGATCGAGCTGCGCGAGACCTTCTTCTCCACCAGCCGGCGGATGACGTAGAGCTTGCGCTCGAAGTGCGCCTCGTCCTGGATTCCGCTCCCGCGGCCGATGAAGACCTGGCGGATGACCGGCTGGCTCCCCCGCGCCGTCGGACCCAGGCGCGCGTTGTCGGTGGGAACGTCGCGCCAGCCCAGGAGCGTTTGGCC
Organism: Deltaproteobacteria bacterium; assembly: GCA_025350525.1. GTDB lineage: Bacteria > Myxococcota > Myxococcia > Myxococcales > 40CM-4-68-19 > 40CM-4-68-19. The sequence continues at coordinate 3,561 of JANXXR010000102.1, read as the reverse complement.
CTCGGTCTCGATCACCTGCGCGAAGATGCGCTCGATGGCCTCGCGCCCTTTGGGGTCGGGCGGCAGGAAGACCATGCCCGCCGCATAGCTTCCCGCCGCGGGGAGGGGGAAGCCGAGCGCCCCGCACTCGCGGGCGAAGAAGGCGTGCGGCGTCTGCAGCAGGATGCCCGCGCCGTCGCCGGTGTCCTTCTCTGCTCCCTGTGCGCCGCGGTGCTCGAGGTTGCCCAGCACCTCGAGCGCGCTGGCGACGATCTGGTGCGAGGCGCGCCCCTTGATGTCGGCGACGAAGCCGAAACCACAAGAGTCGTGCTCGTTGGCCGGATCGTAGAGCCCTTGCTTGGGGGGCAACCCTGTCTCGACCGTCATTGTCTTCACTTTGAACGCGGTCGCCCCCGGATCGCAAGCGATCCTGCCGCGCTGCGGCAAAAATGCTGGCGGGCTACTTCCAGCCCGGGAACGGCCAGACGGGCTTGCCGGTGGCCAGCTCCTTCGGCCAGACGGTGAAGAACTTCCCGCCCTGGATCTGGTCCACCAGCATCTGGTGCTTGTTCTGGTGGGTGTAGCCCCCGTAGTCGGCGAACTTCACCGGCCCGTCGATGGTCTCCCAGCTTCCCGCGCCCAGCGCCTCGCGCAGCTTCTCGCGATCGCCGCCCGCTTTCTGCGCCTCCTGCGCCAGGATCCACATCGCCGTGTACGCCGTGGCCGCGTGGTAGCTGGCGGGCTTGCCGTAGCGCTTCTCGTACTTCTGCGCGAACTCCCTGGCGCCGGACCACGACGCCGAGCCCGTCCACTGCGTCGAGGAGAAGACGCCGTTGGAGACGTCGGTCTCTTTGGCAAACTGCGAATTTGCGAATCCGGCGCCGGCGCCGAGGAAGGCCTGCGGCGAGAGCCCCAGCTCGCGCGACTGCCGCATGAGGAGGATGGCGTCGGCGACGTAGGAGACCATGAAGACCACGTCGGGCTGCGAATTGCGGACGTTGACCAGCGTCGAGCGATAATCCGGCGAGCCCTTGGAGTAAGCCTCGCTGAAGACGACCTTGAGGCCCTTCTTCTCGGCGAACTCCTTGGCGGAGCGCGCGCCGCTGGTGCCGAAGTCAGTGTTCTCGTTGAGGATGGCGATGGTCTTCGGCTTTCCAAACGCGGTGGCCATGTCGAGGAGGACCTCGGCGTAATCGCCCGTCGTCGCCGAGACGCGGAAGACCCACTTGTAGCCCTGCCGGGTGATCTCTTCCTTGGAGGCCACCGGGTTGACGAGCGGGATCTTGTAGCGCTCGGCGCTCTTGGCCACCGCGCTCGTGACCGCGCTCGTGTACGCGCCCACCACGCCGGCCACGTTGTCGCGCGTGGCCAGCTTCTCCAGCGCGCTGATGCCCACCTGCGGCTTTCCGGTGTCGTCCTCCCAGACCACCTCGACCTCGATGCCCTTGGCCTTCAGATCCTCCAGCGCCAGCTTGATGCCGTTTCCGAGGTCCTCGCCGATGGGCGACTCCGGACCGGTCATCGAGTTGATGACGCCGATCTTGACGGGCGCCGCCAGCACCGCGAAGGGAAGGAGGGCTGCGATCAACAGTGCTTTGATCATGGAGATCTCCGGAAAGGTTTCGGGAGAGATAGCCTTCCGCGGTAACATTGTCACTGCATGCGACGCGCCGCGCTCCTCGTCATTACTTTCGGATGCTCCTCAGGGTTCTCCTCAGGCTGCTCTTCGGCGGCCATCTCCGTGCCCGTCGACCGCCCGCTCCTGTCCTGGACGGGCGCCTCGGCGGTGAGCCGCAACCACGCCCTCCTGCCGGCCGGCTTCACCGCCCCCGATCCGCGCGTCTGCGCGGCTGACCCCACGCGCGTCTACCTCGGCGAGCTCTTCGTCAACGGCATCGATCATCCTCAAGTGAGCTGGCACTGGGCCCCGGTGGTCCCCGGCGCCGTGGCCGCGAGGCCCACGCTGGATCAGCCCGAGTTCTCAGTGGCCGGGACGCTGGCCGAGGTGGACGACTCGGGCGACGACGTGCTCGCCGATCATCCCTTCGGCACCGACGTGGACGCGGACGTGGCGCCCGACCCGGAGTTCGCCTTCCTGCCGTTCGAGCATTTGCGCTCGTCGCTGTTGCACACCGAGGTCGAGTACCGGATCTTTCCGCGGGCGGCCCTCGGCTTCACGCCGCAGGCCGGCGACCGCACGGTGATGCGCGGCGCCTGGGTCCTCGACTGCGGGCACCCGCCCTACGGCGCCGAGCTTCATCCGCCCACCTTCATGGGCTACGCGCGCGCGGCCGACGCCCGCACCACCATCGCCGCGGCGGTGGTCCTGCCGGTCCGCTCGTCGCTGCTCTTCAGCGGAGACGAAACGCTGGCCACCGCGCTGGGCAACACCGCGCGCTTCAGCAGCGCAATGCCCTTCCCGGTGGCGATGGTCCAGGCGCTCAAGGAGGCGGTGCTGCTGGGCCGCGACCGGGTGTCGACGCACGCGCTGATGGCGCCGAACCGCTTCGACCCGCTGGACTTCCTCGTCTGCGCGCCCTTGCCCAGGCCGGCTTCTGCGCAGCTCTCGGCGAGCTGGCGCTTCACTTCGCGCACCGGCGTCAGCATCCAGGCGACCCAGCTCCAGGGCCCCGGCTGCGTGCGCTTCGTCGCCAGCATGGACTCGAGCTACCTTCCAAAACCGCTGACCTTCGCCACCGCCGACTGGACCTGGCAGCAGCTCAGCGACAGCGCCTCCGGACAGATCGGCGCCACCATCGACGTGCGGCAGGCGGTGCTGGACGTGCTCAAGGCGCAGGGCATCGACGCCACCAACGCGCCCGCCCTGCAGCTGGATCATCCGCCGCGCGTGGACGCCTACGACGCGCTGCAGACGCGGGCGGGCGCCGATCAGGACGCGCCAACGCTCTTGACCGCGGGCGCCGACGACCAGCCGTTTCCGCTCTACGGGCGGGTGCGCGTCGGCTGGAAGGCGCCGTGATCAAGCTCCTCGCCGCGGGCGCCCTGCTGGCGGCGCTTTTTGCCGGCGCAGTCCTCTACCTGCGCAGCGAGGAGCCGCCGCCCAAGGTGGCCGCCGCCTCGCTGGCCGCGCCGCACGGTCCGCCCATCGACGCCGAGCAGATCCAAACGGGAAAATTAAAGATGCAGCAGCTGCCGCTCGAGCTGGGCAGCGCGCTCGAGACCTACTCCGACGAGATCGTCAAGAACGCGGAGGCCATCGCCGGAAAGCAGCAGCGCATCACCGGCGTCTGCGCGCCGGGGTCGGCCATCCGCATCATCGCCGAAGACGGCAGCGTGCGCTGCCAGCAGCTTCCTCGCGGCGTGGTCTCGGTGGCCGCCATCGCGGGAGTGCCGCGCCTCTCCACCACGGTGACCGAGGCGGCGGGAGTTCCCGGCGGCGCCGGGCGCTACCAGTCGGCGGGCGAGGACGACTTCATCGTGGTGCCGATCGCGCTGCCCGACGGCGCGGTGGTCACCTCGATGACCTACGCCTTCTTCGACGACGATCCGGCCATCGAGACCGCCGCCTACCTCTACCGCTCGGACGACCAGCCGCTGGCCTCAGTGAGCAGCAAGGGCGCG
>JANXXR010000241.1 GCA_025350525.1 Deltaproteobacteria bacterium | reverse complement strand
ATGAGAGCACCTTTAGGGTCCATGAATGAAACTATTCAGCGATTCGTTGCCGAGTTAAGGGGGAGCGTTGATGCTTGGTACGCGAACAGCTGCGCCTACGACGAATTCACTCGTCGGCAGACGGCGATCTGGAATCGAATTGGTCGCGTCCCGCTTTGTGGGGAAATTCGATGGCCGCAGCTTCCGGCTGGATCTCGATTACCCGTATAGCATTACCCTCCGACATCAAGCAGCCTTCCTGAGCTGAGCGTTGATCACGGCGGCGAGCTGCCTGTAGCCGTCGAGCTTTCGCAGCTTGATCTGCCCGCTCGCCACGAGGCTGAAGAGCAGGATGAGCGCGCTGTCCTCGCTCGGCAGCGAGCCCTGGGTCTTCACTCGCCGGCGGAATTCTCCGTTGAGCCGCTCGATGACGTTCGTTGTGCGGATCGTCTTCCACTGCTGCTTGGGGAAGCGATACATCGTCAGCAGTTCGTCGCCGGCCTCGTCGAGGCTGCGCACGACGCCTGGGCAGCGTGACTTCCACTTCGTGGTGAAGGCGCCGTACGCTTGGCGCGCAGCCGCCTCGCTCGCTGCGTAGACGATGCGGTGAAAGTCGTCGGCGATCTCCTCGCGCGCGTGCTCCGGCGCTTTGCGCACCAGGTTGCGCAGCTTGTGCACGCAGCAGCGCTGCACCGGCGTCTTGCCCCAGACGAGCGAGAGCGCGCGCCGCAGTCCCGCGTTGCCGTCGACGACGCACAGGAGCGGCGCCTTGAGACCGCGCTCGACCAGGTCGTCGAGGAAGCCCTTCCACGCCTCGTACGACTCGCTGCCGCACAGTTCAAGCGCAACGAGTTGCTTCTGCCCGTCTGCCAGCACCGCAACCGCCGCGAGCACCGGCACGCTCGCGACCTTGCCGCCAGTGCGCACGCGGAGCGCGATCGCGTCGAGGTAGACGTACGCGACGTCGAGCTCGGCGAGCGAGCGCTTCGTCCACGTCTCCCACGCGCTCCTGAGCGTCCCCACGACGCGCGACACCGCGCTCTTCGAGAGCGGCGCCGCCTTGAGCAGCGGCCGGAGCGCACCCTTGATGCGCCGCGTGTTCGCGCCAGCGAGGTACGCGCCGGCGATGGCCTCGTTCACCTCGGCGCACCGACGCTGGTAGCGCGGCACCAACTTCGACGCCCACTCGCGCGGGCCGCTCGACGTGAACAGCGCCGCGCGCGGGAGCGTCAGCTCCAGCGGCCCGGTCGGCCCAGTCAGCGTGCGCGTCTTCGTGCCGTTGCGGTGCCCGCAGCGCGCCTCACTCCGCTCGTAAAGCCCGACGCCGAGCACCACGGCGAGCTCCTCCTGCACAGCCTGCTCAACGGCTGCGCGCACGTGCTGGTGGATCAGATCACCGAGCGCGATCGGGCGCTGGTCCTGCGCGACCTTGAACTTCCTGATAGCGTTGTCCACGGCGTGTTCCTCCGGTAGTCGCCCGCCAAGGCGACTGGTTGGTGGTTTCTCAACCGGAAGAACGCGCCATTTTCATTTCCCCCACGACCCGGGGCACGACCTTGGCTGCCAGTATATGCCTGTCGGCTACAATGACCGATGCGTCCAGTGCCGAAACGGCAATGGATTGTATTGCGGCGGCAACGGCGTTCCCGGCGATTCGAGCACGCTCTACAATTGCTCGGGCGGCAGCGTCTCGGCGGTGCAGGGGTGCTCCCTTGGCTGCCAGCGGATGCCCGCCGGTGTCAACGACCGATGCGCCCCATGCCCCAACGGCAATGGACGTTATTGCGGCGGCAACGGCGTGCCCGGCGACCCGAACACTCTGTACAACTGCTCGGGCGGCAGCGTCTCGGTGGTGCAGGCGTGCGGCGTCGCCTGCCAGCGGATGCCCACCGGCGTCAACGACCAATGCGCAGCGTGCCCCTACGGCAATGGATTGTATTGCGGCGGCAACGGCGTTCCCGGCAATTCGAGCACGCTCTACAATTGCTCGGGCGGCAACCTCACAGTGGTCTCCTCGTGCGCGAGCGGTTGCCAGCGGATGGCTCCCGGAATCAACGATCAGTGCGCGTCCGCCGGGTCGTGTCGCAACGGCGATGGGCTGTACTGCGGCAGCAACGGTGTGCCGGGCGACCGGAATACCCTCTACCGCTGCTCGGGCGGCAACATCTCGGTGGTGCAGACGTGTTCAAACGGCTGCCAGCGGATGCCCGCCGGTATCAACGACCAATGCGCAGCTGGCGGGTCGTGTCCCAACGGCAATGGGCTTTACTGCGGCGGCAACCGTGTGGGAGGCGACCCGAAAACTCTCTATTACTGCTCAGGGGGCACTCTCTCGGTGTCGCAGAATTGTGCCAGCGGCTGCCAGGTCATGCCGCCGGGAGTCAATGATCACTGCGTAGGCGGAACGTCGTGCCCCAACGGCAATGGGCTGTACTGCGGCAGCAATGGCATCTCGGGCAACCCGAACACTCTCTACAGCTGCTCAAACGGCAACGTCACGCCGGTGCAGGCGTGCGCGCATGGATGCCACGTGATGCCGGCGGGAGCAAACGATCAATGCTCGAATGGCCCCTCATGCCCCAACGGCGACGGTCCCTATTGCGGCGGCCATGGCGTCGGGGGCAACCCGACCAATCTCTATAGTTGCTCGGCTGGCAACCTTACGTTGACAGATACCTGCACGACCTACCAGTACGGCTGCGTGCCGGGGCAGGCCGGTGTCAGCGACCAATGCTGGCATCCTCCCATGGCACCGCCACCGCCGCCGCCACCGCCCCCTACTCCGGGTCCATCGTGGACGAATGGCTGCGACCCGGGTTGCAGTATCCCTAGCGGTGCGACCAGCGGCGGCTGTCAGCATTGGGGGTGCAAGTACATCAGCAGTGTCGGAGCGTCGCTCGCGTGCGTTGATCTTTACGGGAATCCGGGCGGCTATTACTACGTAACCACCGAGTGCTCTGGCAATACCAGCGCCACTTATTGCGTAGGTTTGACCGCCGACTACCGGGGGAATGGGGTCCTGTGTCCTTGGCCCTCCCAGTGCACCACGACGGTCGACTGCGGTCTCCTGCCGGGCATCGGGCCGTAGAGGAAGGAGCACGACAACTGGGATCGCAATTAAGCTGCGGCTAAGCCCGTGCTGGCTACAAATTCCATCCACACGTGGATGGTGTAAGACTCGATTCGTGAATCGATCTTCTTCGGTTCGTTTGCGGGCTGGCTGCGGATCTGTTTCGGCGTCGCGTCGAACTGGTTGCGGAGAATGCGCTTCTTCGGCAGCAGCTCATCGCCGCGAAGCGGAAGGTTGCCGGCCGCGTCCGCTGGGCGCCTTGGCAGCGCTTCACGATAGATCTCGCCGCGCGAGTCGCGCCAGCTTGGCGTGAAGCAACCCTACTCATTCAACCCGCGACCATTCTCCGCTGGCATCGCGCAGGGTTCCGCGCGTTCTGGCGACGTCGCTCTCGGCGTCCGGGACGACCGCCGACGAAGCGGGTTCGCGCTCATCCGCGAGATGGCGGTGCGCAATCCACGCTGGGGAGCCGAGCGCATCCGTGGGGAATTGCTCAAGCTGGGCATCCACGTCTGCAAGCGAACGATTCAGAGGTATATGCGCAGCTCTCGACCCCGAGGGGACGGGCAGAGCTGGTCGACGTTCCTGCGGAACCACGTGACGTGGGCGTGTGACTTCGTGCAGACGTTCGACATTCGGTTTCGCGAGGTCTTCGTACTCTTCTTCCTGGACCTGCATCGCCGAACGATTCTCCATGCCGCGGTGACGTATGCGCCGACGGACGAGTGGTGCGCGCAGCAAGCGAGAAACGCCACGATGGACCGCGCGCCACAGGTTGTCGTCTGCGACCACGACACGAAGCTCGGCAGTCGGTTCGCTGGCGTATTCAGATCGTCCGGGGTGCGAGTGGTGCGCACGGCGATCCGCGCGCCGGACATGAATGCCTTCGCTGAACGCTTCGTGGGCACGCTCCGCAGAGAGGTGCTCGACCACGTCCTCATCCTTAGCGAGAATCACCTCCGGCGCATCGTCACCGAGTACGTCCGCTTCTACAACGAAGGGCGCCCGCACCAGACCCTTGGGCACCAGCAGCCGATTCCAAGGCCTCCCGAGACGAGCGGCCGGGTTCACGAAGTCCCCGTTCTCAGTGGGCTTCATCACGACTACCGACGCGCTGCTTGAAGCGTCCCGCGCAAGCCGTCGTCGGGGGGACGGGATTTGTAGCCAGTACGACTGACCAGGGTGCAGCGCGGCCGCTCTCATCGAACAGCCCGGAACTATCGTGGTCCTTGCAGGCCAGTGTCAGCGCTGTCGAACCGAGGATCTGCTCGCCTGTTCCAGAACGGGGACGTCGCGAAGCGCCGCTCGCGGGCGTAGTAGAACCTCCGCTGCCGCAGGTAGGTATCGAATCGCTGCTCGATTCGCGCGCCATACGCGGCAAGAAGCGCGCCGCCGCTCCCGAGCGCTTCGTCGATGGCATGCGCAAGCGCGCCGCCGTCGCGCAGCGCGCTCAGGATTCCCGTCCCCGCCAGCGGATCGTATGCCGCTGCCGCGTCGCCGGCTGCGGCAGTCGAGATCCCGACCGGCCGCTCCAGCCGCGAGCTCGCCGCCGAGGTGATTCGCAGCGGCGCCATGGGTCGCGCGCCGCGCGTACGGGCGCCGGTCGCCGGCGCGCACGCGAGCCGCGCCGCCAACCAGTCCCCGCGCGAAAGGGCGGGAGGGAGCAGATCGGCGTCCGTCATCAGGACCGCGATGAGCGCGCCCTGCGGCAGCGGCGCCGAGTACCACCATCCGTCCTCGACCGCTTCGACGAGGAGCAACGGATCGGCGGTCGCGGCGAGGCAAAGTGAAACGCCGACCATCCGGTCGTGCCGACGTCTGCGGCCCAGCAGGCTGGACGCGCGCCCGCCGGCATCGACCACGAATCGCGCCGACAGCGTCCGGCCGTCGTCGAACCGGATGCTCGCTCCACTGCTTTCTTCCCGCGCGCCGAGGACGCGCACGCCGCAATGCACCTGCGCCCCCGATGCAACGGCTGCGTCGAGCAACATCGACTCGAACCGCGCCCGATCGACATGGAATCCGCAGCCGTAGGGTGAGGCGATGAAATCGGTGGAAGCAGCGATCGCGCTCCCCCAATACGCTTCGATTGAATACGAAGGCAGCGGCCCATCCTTCTCGAATCGCTGCCACAGCCCCAATTCCTCGAGCACGATCCGCGCGTCGGGTGGCAGCGTCTCGCCCGGCCGCGCTCGCGGCTCGACCGACCTCTCGAACAGCGCGACCTGCCTGCCGAGCCGCGCGAGCACGAGCGCGCACGCGGCGCCGGCAGGGCCGCCGCCGGCGATGGCCACTTCGATGTCGAATCGCACCCCCAAAGGTTCTCTCACGGGATCGCGGGATTGACCTCGTCCTCGGAAAACGTCCGTCCGCCGTCGCTGGTCTTGACGAAACCGAACTTCGACCAGTTCACCACCATCCCTTCGTGTCCAGGATAACCGTCTCCGGTGCCTGGAGCGGGCCAGTTGCCGGTCGTCCGGCGCGCCCAGGGCTTCATCGGAGAGCCGGGCACTTCGTCGGGGCGCTGCCCCGGCCACCAGCCGAACTCCTGGCCGCTGTCGGGAGCGCCGGGACTGTTCGCCGTCTCGCGATGGCAATCGGCAAAGTCCGCTTGCCACGGCAGCGCCATCTGCTGCGAGAAGAAGCCGGGCCTCACGACCAGCGTGCCCGAATGCACGACGCCCCCTGCATCCTTGAACTTGATCGCGATGCTCGCGCCCGGCTTGATCCGGAACGGCTCCTGGTAGATCGCCGGATTCCGGCTGAGCCAGCTCATCTCGATGCCCGGATACATCGCCGCGCCGACGCAGTTCTCCAGGGCCGCCTCGTCCAGGCCCTCCGGACTGATCGCGTTCGCTCGCGGCGATCCGTGGTCATCGACGAAGTCGCGGCCGGCGAATTTTTTCAGGATTGTGTACTGCGTCGCGGTCACCGTGGCCCGGTACCTCGGATGCACCGGCGTGTACGGCTCGTCGCCAAGAAGTTTGGGCATCGAATGCACTCCGCCTCCGGCGAGCGGCGTCTCGCCCGTCGGGACGCGCACAAAGCCCACCACCATCTGCCGGATGCTGTCCTTCGTGGGGTCGGGATTGAAGAGATCGCCGCCGACCGTGCCGCCGTGAGAGCCGGCCGCAGGTTTGTAGACCCAGCGCGTGTCGATGGCGGCCTGCAGCGCGGGGTGGATGTCGCGCTGGTAGGACGGCTTGTACGTCCCCATCGCGGTCTTCTGGTCCTTGAGCCGCTTGAGGCCCTTGTCGTAGAGCGGGTTGTCGGGGGGCAGCGCCGGCAGCAGACGGACGGCGACGTCCCAGAGCACGTCGTAGAGTGTGATGACGTTGCGGATGGCCGGAGCGAAGTCCGGAGGGCCGACGACGACCCAGGCCGGGTCGCAGGTGATCTCCCGACCGGACTTGAGCTTCACTTTCGCCCGCACAATCCCGTCGCAGACGTCGTCGAACCAGGTGTCGTTGTTCGCATAGGTGGTCAAGACTGGCGCCGGCGATCGATTCGACGCGCTCTTGCCAAAGCCGCCCAGGAAGACGAGGTTGCCGTCGGTATCCATCCACAGTTCGCCCAGCAAGGGGATGGGAATCGCAGCGTTCGTGTTGGTGAGCTTCGGCCCCGGAATGAAGGAGAACCCGGCGGGCGGCCGCGTCGTCTTGTTCATGGTGATCGACTGCGGAGCCGGAGTGATCTCGAACGACGTGTTCCCGGCGTTGCGGCGCGCCTCGAAAGGGCGTGGAGTCGGCGAGAAGGGGCTGCTGTCGCCGGCGAGGCCGTCGAAGGCGAAGAAGCTGGCCTTGCGGTTCGCCACTTCGACCGTCCAGGTGATCGACTCGACCTGCGGGTCCTTGATGTCGATGGCGCGCGGCTCGCAGTTGGCGAGCCCCGTGGGCGAGATGTCGCCGTAATCGAAGATGCGGAAGCGCGCTCCCTGCCGCCTGATCATGCCGCTCACCTTGAACGCGCCGCCCGGCGGGCTCGCCGAGGCGCCGGGAACCTCGGGGCCAACGAAGAACTGGTCAGGATGGTTGCCGACGCGCGCAATCCCGATCCCCGGATGGATACGAAAGCGGGTCGGCGCCGCGATGGTGTTCACGTCGGTCCTGCACACCGAGGCCATTGTCCCCTCCGAATCAACGCTCCACAGGTTCGCCGTCCTGGAACCGGACCTTCTTCACCACGCTGCCATCGTCGTCCCGGTAGATCCACTCGCCCTCGGGCACGTCGTCCCGGTAGGTGCCGGTGACGGCGGGCTTGCCGTCCGGCAGGAACACGGTGCTCGGACCGTCGCGCTTGCCGTCCCTCCAGGTCGTCGTTTCGGCCGGTCCGCCATCGTCGAAGCGGCGCACCTGCATGCCTTCGCGCCGGCCGCGGCGCCAGGTCACCTCGAGGACGGTGTCGCCGCGCTCGTTCCACTCCACCCAGGCTCCGTCGCGCGCGCCGTCGCGGTATCTGCCCGCCTCCCGCTTGCTGCCATTCGGGTGGAACACGACCCAGTCGCCTTCGCGGAGCCCGTGCCGATAGCTGCCGGTCGCGCGCAGGGCGCCGTCGCCGAACCGCTCGATGGCGGGCCCTTCGCGAAGGCCGCTCGCGTCGCCGCAGGCGAGGACGTAGCCCGCCGGATCGTTGACTCGCAGCGGCGACGTTCCCGCCGGACAGCGAAGGTCCTGGCCATGGGTGCAAGCCGCAGCCGCGAGCACGAGGCTGGCCAGGCGCGCTATCATCGCGCCATGGCGACGCAGCACACCGTGGCGCAGGGCGAGGACGTCGGGAGCATCGCCGCCGAAGACGGCCATGCGCTGGACACCATCTGGAACGATCCGGCGAACCGCGACCTGCGGGAGCAGCGCGGGTCTCCGTTCGTGCTGAAGCCCGGAGACACGGTCGTCGTCCCCGACCTGCGCCCGCGCACCGAGTCGGTGGAAACAGGAGGGACGCGCCGCTTCACGCGAAAAGGGCTTCCCTCGCAGGTCCGGATCGTCCTTCGCGACAGCATGGGCAGGCCGCGCGAGAAGGTCGCCTGGGAGCTCTCGGTCGACGGAGGTCCGCCGCTCCGCGGAACGACGGGGCCGGACGGCCTGGTGGATGCGCGCATTGCAGCCGATGCGAAGAAGGGCGCCTTGACGTTGCACGGTGGACGCGTTCCCGAGAAGCAGGAGCTCGATTTCGGCTTCCTCGATCCCGTCCACGAGATCGCGGGTGTCCAGATGCGGCTGGCGAACCTGGGCTACTACCAGGGGGCCCAGGACGGCAAGGCGAG
>JANXXR010000657.1 GCA_025350525.1 Deltaproteobacteria bacterium | reverse complement strand
GACGATGCCGTCGCGGCGGCAGACGGTGCAGACGCCGGAGTCGCGGGCCACGGTGCCCTCGATCCCGGTGCCGACCAGCGGCGCTGCCGTGCGCAGCAGCGGAACCGCCTGGCGCTGCATGTTCGAGCCCATCAGGGCGCGGTTGGCGTCGTCGTTCTCGAGGAAGGGAATCAGCGAGGCGGCCACCGAGACCAGCTGGTTCGGCGAGACGTCCATCAGCGAGATGTCTTCCGGCCGCGCCTGCGGGAACTCGCCCGCCTTGCGGCAGGAGACCAGCGGCGTGAGGAAGTGGCCCTTCTTGTCGAAAGTGGCATTCGCCTGCGCGATGACGTGCTTTTCTTCTTCCAACGCCGAGTAGAACTTCACCTCGTCGGTGACCTTGCCGTCGGCGACCTGGCGGTAGGGCGTCTCGACGAAGCCGTACTCGTTGACGCGCGCAAAGGTCGAGAGGCTGGCGATGAGGCCGATGTTCGGACCTTCCGGCGTCTCGATGGGGCAGATGCGGCCGTAGTGCGTGGGGTGCACGTCGCGCACTTCGAAGCCGGCGCGCTCACGGGTGAGGCCGCCCGGCCCGAGGGCCGAGAGCCGCCGCTTGTGCGTCACTTCCGAGAGCGGGTTGGTCTGGTCCATGAACTGCGACAGCTGGCTGGAGCCGAAGAACTCCTTGATCACCGCGGTGACGGGCTTGGCGTTGATCAGGTCGTGAGGCATCAGGGTTTCGATCTCCTGAAGGCTCATGCGCTCCTTGATCGCCCGCTCCATGCGCACCAGGCCGATGCGGTACTGGTTCTCGAGCAGCTCGCCCACCGCGCGCACGCGGCGGTTGCCCAGGTGGTCGATGTCGTCGATCTGGCCCTTGCCGTTCTTCAGATCGATGAGGTAGCGGACGACTTCGAGGACGTCCTTCTTGGTGACCACCGCCTGCTCGAGCGGCTCGTCGACGTTGAACTTGTAGTTCAGCTTGAGGCGGCCGACCTTGGAGAGGTCGTAGCGCTCCGGGTTGAAGAAGAGGTTGATGAAGAGGTTGGTGGCCGTCTCCAGCGTGGGCGGATCGCCCGGGCGCAGGCGGCGGTAGATCTCCATGATCGCCTCTTCCGGCGAGGAGATCTTGTCGATGTTGAGCGTCTCGCGCAAGAACGGCCCGACGTTCAGGTTGTCGATGAAGAGGACCTTGAACTCGTTGATGCCGCGATCGCGGAGGGTCTCGACCAACTCCTCGGTCACCTCCTGGTTGCACTCGAGCAGCACTTCGCCGGTGTTCTCGTCGACCACGTCGCGGGCGCTGATCTTGGTGACCAACTCCTCGACGTCGAGGGGCAGGGTCTTGATCTTCGCCTGCTCCAGCTTCTTGATGGCCGCGCGGGTGAACTTGCGGTTCTTCTTGACGATGATCTCGCCGGTCTTGGGCGCCTTGATGTCGCGGGTGGCGCGCTGTCCGGGGAGCAGCTCGAGCTCGACCGACTTCTCGTACTTGCCCTTCTCGCCCGCCGAGATGGTCTCGGTGGCGTAGAAGTAGTTGAGGATCTCTTCCGGCGTGCCCTTGAACTCGAGCGGGTTCTTCTTGGCGGTGTCGGGCACGGCGCCCAGCGCGCGGATCAGCACCGTCGCCGGCAGCTTGCGGCGCCGGTCGATGCGCACGTAGAGGATGTCCTTGTGGTCGAACTCGAAGTCGATCCACGAGCCGCGGTAGGGGATGATGCGGGCGTTGTAGAGCAGCTTGCCCGAGGAGTGGCTCTTGCCCTTGTCGTGGTCGAAGAAGGCGCCGGGGCTGCGGTGCAGTTGGCTGACGACGACGCGCTCGGTGCCGTTGATGATGAAGGTTCCGTTGTCGGTCATGAGCGGGATCTCGCCGAAATAGACCTCCTGCTCCTTGACGTCGCGGATGCTCTGCGCGCCGGTGTCGGGATCCTTGTCCCAGACGACCAGGCGGACCACGACCTTGATGGGCGCCGAGTACGTCATGCCGCGCTGGTGGCACTCGTCGACGTCGTACTTGGGCTTCTCGAGGTGGTAGCTGACGAACTCGAGCGAGCTCGTCTCGTTGAAGTCCTTGATGGGGAAGACCGACTTGAAGACGCCCTGCAGCCCGGTGTCCTCGCGCTGCTCCGGACCCTTGTCCGACTGGAGGAACTTGTCGTAGCTGTGTTTCTGGATGTCGATCAGGTTGGGGATTTCGATGATCTTCTGGATCTTGGCGAAATTCTTTCGAATGCGGAAGTTGTTCTGGATCGTAGCCGCCATGTGATCGATTGCTCCTGGTCGCAAACAGACATCCCCAACTGCGCTTTTACGTCTCTCGAAGCGAAAACTCCGGCACCGGCGCGGAGGTCATCCGCGCCGGGCCGGTCAAAGCTTTTTCGGCGGTCGGTTACTTGATCTCGACCGTCGCGCCCGCCGCCTTCAGAAGCTCGGCGAACTTATTGACGTCATCCTTCGAGAGCCCCTCCTTGACGAGCTTGGGCGCGCCCTCGACCAGGTCCTTGGCCTCCTTCAGGCCCAGGCCGGTGATGGTCCGGACTTCCTTGATGACGTTGATCTTCTTCTCGCCGGCGCTCTGGAGGTGGAGCGCGAACTCCGTCTTCTCCTCGGCAGGCTTGGCGGCTGCGGCAGCTCCGCCCGCGGCAGGTCCAGCCGCGGCGACAGGAGCGGCGGCGGAGACGCCCCACTTGGTCTCGAGCATCTTCACCAGCTCCGCCGCCTGCATGACGGTGAGGCCGGAAAGGGTATCTGCAATCTGGGTCAGGTCCATGAAAGTCTCGTCCTTCTAACGTGGCGCTCCTCGGAGCGCGATGATTTGTTGAACAGCGGTCACAACCTCGGAATACGACTGGGCAGCCGTCAGGCCGCCTTCTCGGACTTCGCCTTCAGCACGCGAGCGATCTGGCCGCCCGGAGTGCTGAGCAGGCGGACAAGCTTGGACGCCGGGGAGTTGATCATCCCCACCAGCATCCCGCGGAGCTCCGGCAAACCCGGCAAGTCCGCAAGCGCCTGGAGGCCCTTGGCGTCGACCAGGTTTCCCTGGACCACGCCGGCCTTCACGGTCATCTTGTCGCCCTGCTCCTTGAGGACGTCGCGGAGCACCTTTGCGGGTGCCACGACGTCGTCGTAACCAAGGATGATGGCATTGGGACCTTCCAGCCCCTCGGTGAACTTCTCGAGGGGCGTGCCCTTTGCCGCGAGCCGCGCCAGGGTGTTCTTGACGACCTTGTAGTCCACCTTGTTGTCCCGGAAAGTCTTCCGGAGCTTCACGGTGGCCTCGGCGTTGATGGCCTTGTACCCCACCGCGATGGCGATGACGGACCTGGACATCTTTTCGTGTAGTGCGCCGATCAAGTTCTGCTTCTCGTTGCGCTGCATGACCTCACCTCCCTTCCTGCGCGTGATTTCGGTTCTGTGAAGTCACGCAGCGCGCGACGTCAGTGAACCCCTGGCCCAGCTCTGTCTCGGCAGGCAACTGCCTTTAAGGGACCGCACCCCGCCTGCTGTCTGTGACCAGTTACTGCTTCCTGAACGTTACTTGTGCGCGGCGATGATGATGCCCGTGTCGAGCTTGATGCCGGGCCCCATCGTGCTGCTGAGGGACGCGCCCTTGAGATAGACGCCCTTCGCCGTCGCCGGCTTGGCGCGCATGATGGTGTCGAGGATGGCGTTGACGTTGTCGCCCAGCTTCTTGGCGTCGAAGCTCGCCTTGCCCACCGGCACGTGGACGATCCCGGCCTTCTCCACCCGGAACTCCACCTTGCCGGCCTTGGACTCGCGCACCGCGCGGGCCACGTCGGCGGTGACGGTGCCAACCTTCGGGTTCGGCATCAGGCCGCGGGGCCCGAGCACCTTACCGAGCCGGCCGACCACGCCCATCATGTCCGGCGTGGCGATGGCGACGTCGAAGTCCATCCAGCCTTCCTGGACCTTGGCGGCGAGATCTTCTGCGCCCACCGTGTCGGCGCCGGCCTCCTGCGCCTCGCGGGCCTTGTCGCCCTTGGCGAACACGGCCACGCGCACCGTCTTGCCGATGCCGTGCGGCAGCACCACGGCGCCGCGGACCATCTGGTCGGCGTGCTTGGGATCGACGCCGAGCTTGATGGCGACGTCCACCGTCTCGTCGAACTTCTTCTTCGCGGTCTTGCCCACCAGCGCGCAGGCCTCGTCGACGGTGTAG
>JANXXR010000655.1 GCA_025350525.1 Deltaproteobacteria bacterium | reverse complement strand
CATCGTGCGCAGCGACAACGTCGGCGTCTTCGTGCCGCTGGTGATCAAGGACCAGCGCCAGTCGGATCTCTTCTTCCAGTCGAGCGTCACCACCGCGCAGGCCTACAACGACTGGGGCGGCGAGAGCTTTTATACTTCCGCTGATCCGGTGCCCGCCGGCTTCGCGGTGGCGGTCAGCTTCGACCGGCCCTACGCCTCCGACGGCGGCACCGGCCAGATGTTGCGCTACGAGGCGCTCATGGCCCGCCACCTCGAGCGCAACGGCTACGACGTCAGCTACACCACCAACCTCGACGTCGCCCGCGAGGGTGCTTCTGCCCTCTACAAGCGCGGCGCCTTCCTCTCCGTCGGCCACGACGAATACTGGCCCACCGAGGAGCGCACCGCCGTGCAGACCGCGCGGGACCAGGGCGTGCACCTCTACTTCTTCGGCGGCAACGAGGCGTACTGGAAGACCCGGCTCTCGAGCCCCGGCCCCGACGGCAACGCGCGGGTGATGACCTGCTACAAGCGCCGCCCGACGGCCGATCCGCTCTACAACACGCCGGCCCAGACCGGCCGCTACCGCGACCCGCCCATCAA
This sequence comes from Deltaproteobacteria bacterium, assembly GCA_025350525.1. Lineage (GTDB taxonomy): Bacteria > Myxococcota > Myxococcia > Myxococcales > 40CM-4-68-19 > 40CM-4-68-19. The sequence continues at coordinate 2,104 of JANXXR010000655.1, read as the reverse complement.
CCTGCCGGAGGAGGCGCTCTCGGGCACCATGTACGAGAGCTGGCTGCTCTTCGGGCAGCCGTGGACGGTGGTCAACTCCGCCCACCCGCTCTACGCCGGCACCGGCCTGCACGACGGCGACACCCTGCCGCAGCTGGTGGGCTACGAATACAACCGGCCCTTCGCGGGCCTCACGCCTTCGCCGGCCACGGTGGTCGGCCACTCGCCGCTCATCGACGCCGAAGGAAAGCCCGGCTACTCGGAGTCGGTGCTCTACACCGCGCCCAGCGGTGCCTTCGTCTTCGGCGCCGGGACCATCTATTGGGCGCGCGGGCTCGACGGGCCGCTGCGCGATCAGCGCGTCGAGCGGATGACGGCCAATCTGCTGCAGCTGGGCCTGGGCCTGCCGGTGCCGGCGGCGCTGAGCAACATCGTCGCCCCTGCGGCGCGCCCGCCCGATCCGGTCTGGGCCACCTCGGTCACGACGCTCGCAACCGGCCTGCCCGGCCCCGCCGGCATCAGCCAGCTTCCCGACGGCAGCTTTGTGGTTGCCGACGCCCGCGCCCACCGCATCTGGCGCGTGGACGGCACCGGCCACGTCGCCGCCTACGCAGGCGACGGCAACCCCGACGGCACTCCGCGCTACGACAACCTGCCGGGCCTGCAGGCGCGCTTCTTCCAGCCCACCGCCGTCCTCGCCGACCAGGCCGGCAACGTCTACGTCAGCGACACGCACAACTGCTCCATCCGCAAGATCGCCAACGACCCGGCGCACACGGTCACCACCATCGCCGGCGTCCTCATGAGCTGCGGCCTCGTCGACGGCGCTGGCTCGACCGCGCGACTCGACGAGCCGATGGGCCTCGCCTTCCTGGACGCCACGCACGTCGTCATCGCCGACATGAACAACCAGGCGATCCGCAGCCTCGATCTCACCACCAACACGGTCTCGACCGTGGCGGTCACGCACTGGGGCGACGACGCCGACGGCCCCGCTGCCAGCGCGACCTTCTACTTCCCCACCGCTGTGGCGACGGCCCCCGACGGGCGCATCTTCTTCCTCGCCAGCTCGACCGGAAAGCTCAAGGTCATCGGCACCGACACCGCGCGGACCATCACGACGATCATCGCGGGCGGCCTCGGCTTCTCCGACGGGCCGGGCACCTCGGCGCAGATGCAGGCGCAGGCAGGGCTGCTCTGGAACAACGGCGCGCTGCTCCTCTCCGACTCCGCCAACCAGCGCCTGCGCTGGGTCACTCCCGGCAGCTCCTCCGGGACCACCCGGGTCCAGACCTGGGCGGGCAGCGGGCAGATGGGCGTGGACGACGGCACCGGCCGCTCGGCTTCGTTCGAAGTGCCGCTGGGCCTCACCCGCGGCGTCGACGGCCGCATCTACCTGGTCGATGGCGGCGCGGGCTCGCTGCGGGTGATCCAGCCCTAGCGGCCTCGCCGCTGTGGGAAAGCTGCCCGGCTTCGGGTAAAAGTCCCGGCTCCACACCCAGGGGAGCTGTGATGCGTTCGCTGGACAGGCTGCGCCAGAGCTACGACGAGGATTCGCAGGTCGTCATCCAGGAGAAGCGCTCCCCTCCGCGGATGCTCTTCTCCGATACCGAGATCCTCCTCGAGGAGGTCCCGGTCGGCACTCGCGTCATCTTCCCCAACCCGCCCATCGAGGAGCTCTCCAACTGGCGGGCGGCCATCCGCTGGGCGGTCAATCACCCCGAAGGCTGCGACCCGCTGCACGCGCAGCTGCGGCCGGGGATGCGGGTGCTCATCGCCATCGACGACATCTCGCTGCCGCTGCCGCCGATGCGCACGCCCGACGTGCGGCAGATGATGCTCGAGATCGTGCTGCAGCTCTGCGCCGACTCGGGCGTGGACGATGTCCACCTGCTCATCGCCAATGCCCTGCACCGCCGGCTCACCGAGGCGGAGATGAGGCGCATGGTGGGAGCGCGGATCTTCGATTCGTACTATCCGGATCGCTATACCAACCACGACGCCGAGGAGCCGGGCGGCATCGTCGAATTGGGGGTCACCGAGACGGGCGAGAAGGTCCGCGTCTCGAAGAAGGCCACCGAAGCCGACCTGGTCATCTACCTGAACGTGAACTTCGTGCCCATGG
>JANXXR010000643.1 GCA_025350525.1 Deltaproteobacteria bacterium | reverse complement strand
CAGGGGCAGGCGCCCGAAAAGCTCTACGGCACGGCCATCGACGCGCTGGCGGGTCTGCGGGCACATGCCGAGCGGGCGCCGGATCCGTCGTGCCTCGCCTGGGCGCGGGCCTTCGACTACGACCTCTACCATTGGGAGTTCGAGCACTTCATCGAGTACGGGCTCCTCGCGCGCGGTTTTGCGCCCACCGACGCCGAGATCCAGACGCTGCGCCGCGAGTTTGCCCGCATCTGTCTCGAGCTCTCCAAGGCGCCGCGCAGCTTCACGCACCGCGATTACCAGAGCCGCAACATCATGGTGACCGACGCCGGCGAGCAGGTGATCATCGACTTCCAGGACGCGCTGCAGGGGCCGCGGCAGTACGACCTGGTAGCGCTCCTGCGCGACAGCTACGTCGAGCTGCCGCGCCCGCTCATCGACAAGATGCTGCAGCGATACCTTGCGCGCTTCGCCGCGGAAGGCGGGCCCGCGCTCGACGCGCAAGAGTTCACCGGCTTCTTCGATCTGCTCACCGTGCAGCGGAAGCTGAAGGACGCGGGGCGCTTCACCTTCATCGATCAGGTGAAGAAGAATCCGTCGTTCCTGGTGCATATCCCGGCCTCGCTGCGCTACGTCCGCGATGCCCTGGCGAGGCGGCCCGAGCTGCGCGAGGTGCAGGAGATTCTGCAGCGCCATGTGCCGGAGCTGAGATGAGGGTGCTGGCCGTGCTGCCGTTCGCGGCGGACGCGGTCGACCCGGATGCGAGCGAGCTCGCGCGCTGGATCTGGATGGACGCGGCCCGCGCGCTCGACCTGCCCGGCGTCGTCGAGCCGCGGTTGGTGGCGGACGTGGTCGAGATCTCCGCCCGGGCGCTGGGCGAGGCGGCCGCGCAGCTGGGGGCAGAAGCGGCGCTGGGCGCGACGTTGCAGCTCGAAAAAGGCCGCGTCGAGCTGGCGGCGATGCTGGTCGCCGCCAACGGCGAGGTGCGGTCGGAGTGGAGCGAGGAGCTGGCCCTGGGCGCGGCTTCGCGGCTGGCGCCGATGCTGGCGCGGGCGGTGCTGCTGGCGCTGGGGGAGGATTCCTCGGCGGCTCCGCAGGGGGTCGAGGCGGAAGTTCCCGGTGAGGCGGTGCTGCGGCTGGCTCGCGCCGCGCGACGCATCGACGACCGCGAGCAGGAGGACGGCGCCGCGGAGCTGTTGTCGCTCTGCGAGGAGGTTCCCGAGCTGTCGGCTGCGCGCCGCGCGCTCTTGACGGCGGCCCGCGAGGCGCTGGGCACCGAGCGGATGCCGGCGCTTTTTTCGGCGCTGGAGCGGCTGGTGGAGCTGCGCCCCGACGACGCCGAGGCGCTGCTCCTGCTGGGCGATTTCCGCGCCCTGCATCTCGACGAGCCCGGCGCCCGCGAGCTCTACCTCGCCGCGCGGGAGACGGCACAGGACCCTGCCATCGCTGCGCAGGCCTCGGCTCGATTGGCCGCGCTGGCAGAGGCGGCGGGCCGCGGCGACGAAGCGGCCCTGCACCTCCGCGCGGCGGTCAAGCTGCACGACGACGCGACCTTCTATGCGCGGCTGGGAGCGCTGCTTCTCGAGAAGGACCCGGGCGAAGCGCTGCAGATGCTGACGCGCGCGACGGTGCTTGCGCCGGACGACGCGGGGATGCATCTGCAGCTGTCGCGCGCCATCCGCGAGCACGGCGGAGATCCATCGCGCGCCCTCGCGGCGGCGGTCCGCGCGGCCGAGCTGTGCGGGGAGGAATCCTCCGGGCTCGCCGGCGAAGTGCGCGCCGAACTCGAATTGCTCCTCGGGGAATAAGCCAAAGCAAAGCGCACCACGGAGGCACAGAGACACGGAGGGTGGTTGGGTTGTGCCCGAGCCACTACCGAGCTGACGCGTGGGCGCGAAGCCAGGAAAAAAATCTTCTCCGTGCCCTCCGCGCCTCCGTGGTGCGCTTTCAAGCTTTAGTTTACGGAGCGGGCCGCGCGTCCACGAAGAGCTGGTTCAACGGAATGGACGCCGTCGCCGCCTTGATGGTGGCGCTCGACAGATACGCCGTCCCGCTCGCGACCGTCAGCCGCGGCCAGAACCCCGCCGCGCCGGTGGACCGCACGGTGGTCCGCGAGGTGGTCTTGCCCTGCGCCGGATCGAAGATGGAGAACATCAGATCAACCGGCGTCGCATCCTGGTACGCGAGCGCGAGCTTGCCGCTGGGAGTGAAGGCGATGCTGCTCTGCACTCCCGGAAAGCTCTGCGGATGCCAGGCCTCGCCCGCCGCCGGCCGGCCATCGTCCACGATGCGGATAAGGCCCGCGTCGCCCGGGGCCAGCACGTGCCCCGCGTGCGCGGTGAGCGCATCCGACTGGTAGAGGAGGAGCTGCTGCGAAGAGAGGTCGGCGAAGGCGATGGCGATGCGCCCCCCCGCCTGTCCGACGGGGCCGATGGCGAGCGCGGGCCAGCGGCCGGTGTCGCGCTGCGCCTGCGCGGTGGCGGGAGGAGCGGGCGCAGGGTCGTGACCGTCGATCTCGACGGGCGTGCCGAACGAAGGCGTCGCGCCCGAGCCGCTGCCCATCACGGCCTTGACCGCGCGCAGCGGCGAGCCGTCGGCGTTCTGCAGATTTTGGTAGTAGGCGATGACCGGATGGCTGTCGAGGAAGGCGAGCGACGGCATCAGGCCGACGCCGCTGGGCAGCTCGCCCAGGACTTCGGAAGCCTTGGTCGAGCGGCAGACCGCCGAGGCGTTGGCGTCGGTGTCCACCACACACACCTGGGTGCCGACGCAGCCCGCCGGAGTCGAGGTTGGGTTGCACTGGGCGGTGCTCTTGGCGGCGCAGCGGTCGCCGGAGGCGGTGGCCGGATCGACCACGCAGATCTGCGACGAGGTGCAGCTGCCGTTGCAGGGCGGGGGCGGCCGCGGCGCCGAGTCCACGTCCCCGCCCACCACGTTGCCAGCGCCGACCACCGCCCAGTGATCCCTGGTGGTGGGCTGCGTGCGGTTGGCCACGGCGTAGAGCAGCGCGGTGGACGGCCCCGTTTCCGCCAGGGCGGCGGAGTCGTAGCTGCCGCGGCGGAAGTAGGCGATGGCGGGAATGCCGTTCGAATCCAGCGCGATGCTGGCGTACATGCCGACGTCTCCGTTGGTGGGCGCGGAGCCGACGGGGGTGGATCCGTCGATGGTGATGGGCGCGGTCCACTGCGCCGAGGGGCCGCCGTAGCGGGCGATGAACTTCAGGTCGCCGTTGTCCACGTCGTAATAGGCGACGAAGAGGTCGCCGGTGGCGTTGGCGACGATGGAGCTGTACTGGCCGACGTTCGGCCCCGGCGTGATGACGCCGTGGCGCGGGCCATTGACGTCGCCGCCGATGGTGCCGGTGGCGGGCACGCCGTCGAGCCATTCGGTCTTCTGCAGCGTGGGCGGGTTGGTCGACCTGTCGAAGGTGTGGACCACCAGGTCGCCGTAGGGCTTGTCGCTGCCGGGCGCGGGGTCGCCGTCATAGGCGCTGACATAGAGGAACTGTCCGCTGGCGGCGATGCTCGAGTAACGGGAGACGTCGCGGATCTGGATGGGCGGCAGCGAGTCGCACTCGCACCGCTCGGCGGTGTTGTTGCAGGTGTCGAAGATGTTGGCCGGGTCCTGCAGCACCAGGATCTTGCCGGAGGGGCAGCTCTGCTTGCAGGACGGATCCTTGGGCGCGGGCGAGCAGAGGTTGGTGGCGGTGATGCAGACCGGGCTGGTCGCGCTCTTGCAGCCGCCGTTGCAGGGCGGCTCGCCCACGCAATACTTGTTGAAGGGCGTGGTCCCCGCAGGACAGGCGCCGGTGGGGTCCGGCTTGTTGAAGGTGCAGCCGAGGCCCATGGCGAAGACGCCGATCTCCTTGCAGACCTCGCCCTGGGCCGGGCAGGTGCCATCCTGCGTGCAGGGCAGGTATTTGTCGAAGCAATAATGACCCTGCGCATTGCAGACCTGCGCGGGGCAGCAGTCGGCGGCGGTGTCGCACTGCTTGGGATGGAGCGCGCACTCGGCGGGCGTCTTCGCTTGATCGCAGAAGGCGCGGTCGCTGCCGTTGTACTGGACCTTGCAGTCGTCGTCGCTCGAGCAGCCGACGCCGGTCACCTTCGAGCTCCTGCAGCCCGAGACCGAGACGGCGATGAGAGAGGCCGCGAGCAGCGCGCGGCGGGCAAGCGACGACGTCATTTGAAGCTCCCGCGATCGAGACCGAGTGTGCGGCGGACCCTACCAGCGCGATCCGGGGCGCATCAATGGGCGTCCGGGGTTTCTCCGCCACCTGACGGATGAAGCGCTCCCGGCCCGGCGCCTTTGGCCTCGCGCACGAATACGTATTCTGTCCGAGCAACCGGCAAATCGCCGCCGTCCTCCGCCAGCTGCCGCTTGCACTCCTCGGTGATGGGCGCCTCGACCTCCACCGTGGCTTGCAGGCTGCCCGGGCTGCAAGTGGTGACGTCGATGCCGAAGTCGACCGGGCAGTCGCGCCCTCCTTTGGTCTGCTGGTGGCTGCGCATGACTCCGGCGAGCGCTGCGTCGGTCCGGTGCAGCTCGAAGGTGATGGGCTCGTCGGGGCTCTTCAAGGCGCCGTCGTCCGCGCGCTCCTGGAACTCGCCGCGGATGATCGCGCCGTGATCGCAGAAGCGATAGGCATAATGTTTGTCGGAGGCGTTGAGCCAGAGGCCGGAGAGATCCTGGTCGCAGAACTTCACGGCCGGCGGTGGCGCGGCCTTTTTGCATGAGGCGAGGCAAAGGAGGATCGCGGCAGAACTCAGGGCGCGCTGCATGGGCGCCCGCTGTACTATCGGAGCATGCGTCTTCGCAAGGCCATGCTCGCGCTGATGCTCGCCGCCGGCGCCGCGGCCGGGCAGGGCGTCTCGCCGGAGGAGGTGGACCTGCTGGCAGCCTCGCTGCGCCCCGAGGGCCGCGCCGAGCTTTTGGGAAACGCCGCGCCCATCGCGCAGCTTCCAGTGTCAGAAGTGCAGGCGGAGCTGGATCCGAAGACGGCGCGCCTCGACGGACAGCTGCGGCTGGTGGTGCGCAACCGCGAGGCCTTGCCCTGGTACGAGGTGGTGCTGCGGGCCTATCCCAACGCGGGCAAGGGGCGGACGACTTCGCTCCGCGTCGAGGAGGTCCGCGTCGACGGAAAGCGCGTCGCCGTCCGCGCGCACGGGACGGTGATCGCGGTGCCGGCGGAGGTCGCGCCGGGCGCGTCGGTGGCCATCTCGCTGACCTTCCATGGCCAGCTGCGCCGGCTGCGCGACGGCGACGACGATCCGCTGGCCGCGGCCGCCGGCATGTTGTCGCAGCTGGCCCCGGGCCTTTCGCCCTCGAGCGGCAAGCAGCGCCACGACAGCGGCTATGGAACCTTCGCGGTGGGAGCGCACGGGGCCGCGCTGGTGGACTGGTATCCACAGCTCGCCGCCCGCGCCCGCGGCGTCTGGGATCGCGACGAGCCGGGATCGATCGGCGACGTCGGCCACGCCGATCCGGGCAGCGCGGTGGTGGCGCTGACGGTGCCGAAAGGCTGGCGGGTGGCGGGCGCCGGGTCCGCGCTCGGACAGCACCCGGCCGGGCCTGCCAAGGAGACGGCGACGTTTGCGGCGGCGGGAGTGCGCGGCGCGCTCGGGCTCGCGGCCTCGCCGGACTACGACGAGCTGACCGAGCAGACGCCCGGCGTGCTGCTGCGCGCGTCGTCGATGCACGGCGAGGCGGGCGCGCGGCTGCTGCTCACCTGCGCGCGGGCGGCGCTGCAGTCGCTGCAGGCGCGGTTCGGTCCTTATCCATGGACCGCGCTGGCCTTGGCGGAAGTGTCGCTGACGGGAGGCGCGGGCGGAGTGGAGCTGCCGGGCCTCGCGCTGATGGCGCAGGCGCTCTCGCCGCGCGCGCCGGGGAGCCTGTCGCCGCCGGGCATGTTCGACTTCACCTGCTACCACGAGGTCGCGCACCAATGGTGGCAGGGCGTGGTCGGCTCCGATCCGCGGCGCGCGCCCTGGGTGGACGAGGCGCTGGCGCAGTACAGCGCGGTATTGGTCACCGAGGATGCGAAGGGGAAGGAGGCCGGCGACCAGGCGCTGAGCACCTTCGTGGCGTTGAACTATCACGGCATGCGGATGGCGCACCTGGCCGACGGCAGGGTGGCGCGGCCGGCGGACGACTTCCACTCGCCGCTCGCCTACTCAGGACTGGTCTATGGAAAGGCGCCGCTCTTCTTCGCGCGGGCGCGGGAGCGGATGGGCAACGCGCGCTTCGACGCGGCTTCGCGGGCGTACCGGCAGGCGTGGGCGTTTCGCGAGGCGGGTCCGGAGGGGTGGCTGGCTGCGGCGCGGCGGACGGACCCGGAGCACGCCGACGAATTGTCCGAACTGCAGCAGCGCTGGTGGCAGGAGAAGCATGGCGACGAGGACGTGGGGCAGGTGGACGGCCTCGCCTTGATGGACGCGCTGGGCGGCGGCGGCAACGGCTTCGCGCAGCTGCTGCGCGGGCTGCAGGGCTCGGGGAGCGGCGGCGAGGCCGAGGTGCGGGAGGCGCTGAAGCAGCTGGAGAAGCTGATGCCCGAGCTGTCGCGGATGTGGGAGGAGCCGGAGCCCAGCTCGCCCTGAGATGTGCAGCTTGCGCCGGTGCCCGTCGTTCTCGGCGCGGCAGAGATTGGCCCAGCTGGGCGGCTCCGGGCGCGGGAGCCGGCGCGGATGAAGTCGGGTCGACTCCCTTTCTGTGGGAACTCAACGAATCAAACACCGCGTCTGCGAGGCGAGGTCGCGCTACGACGCGTACGCATGATGACCGATTCCCTCTGCGTCAGTGATTGTCCGAGGTGTATGCACTCCCAACGCTTATGGACCTAGAGGCAAGGAGTCTCCGGATCCACCTGCACTTGCTACATTGCAGGAGGATATGAGAACAATAATCGCGAGCAAATACAGCCAATCATTGCATCATGGTAGCCGCCACGCGACTACAATCAGAGAACACGCAACAACGATAGCGATGGTGCCTATTGCGCGAATCGCTATGTACGCGAACCGCGGTGTGAGAGATATCATCGCAGGAAAACTCTGCTTGTCGACCCACGACAAACTGACTTCGTGAACCCGACTGGGTGCGGTCGCGAGCCAGGTGCCGATCGCACCCGGCAGCAACGATGCGAAGGTTACGAAGAGTCGGCCAAGCGTGTCCATTAATCACCAGCCCGGTGGTAATGCGAATGTGTACCCAACTGCAAAGCCGGCCTGCAGCGTCATCGCGCCAATCTCCAGCGATATCGATGAGCCGAAGTTCACGTTGACTCCGATCGCTGCTCCGGAAGGATTGTACAGCCAAAGCCCGCGGATGCTGGAGGATCCGGAACTCGCCCCGAGCCGCTGCCCACGGACATCTCTGACGCTTCCGCGTGGTGATGTGCAGCTTGCGCGGTGCCGCTATTCTCGGCGCGGCAGAGATTGGCCCAGCTGAGCGACTCCGGGCGCGGGAGTCGGAGCGATGAAGTCGCGGTGAATGCTGGCCAGGTGAGAGAGGGGCCTGGGTCCGTGAGCTCGTCGGAGCGGTCCTCGTTGTACTCGCGGGGCCGGCCCGGTCCGCGTCGCGAACGCGCTTTACCCAAGCGTATCGAGTCGGCCGGCTCGTTCCAGCGCCGCTCCCACTCCAACACGAAGCCTCACCCGCTCCTTCATCGCATCCGCCGCTTTCCAGGGAATCGCTCCTTGTCTGCGATGTCGCCGTGCAATGGGCGCGAGGTGGAAAGGATGTCGGTGTGCGACCTGTAAAGGATGTACCTGGTTTGCACCCGACCGCCGTCCCCTGTCGCATTCGCTGCTTGACTCCTCCGCTTATATCTGCTATTCAAGGTGTCGACGTGGCCAAGCAGCTCCAGCTCGACTTGCCGCAGTGGGGTGGACGGCGCCCGGGCGCTGGGCGGCCGCGCCAGCGCCCCGGCCTGCGCGGGCCGGGCGTTCCGCATCTGCGCCGCGGCGCCATCGCCGAGCGCCATCCGGTGCACGTCACGCTGCGGCTGCAGCCGGGCGTCGGATATCTGCGCTCGCAGGGCCGCGCGCGGGTGCTGCCAGGACGCCTTTCGCGCCGCCCGCATCCGCTTCGGCATGCGGGTCGTGCATTACTCGATCCAGGGAAACCACCTGCACCTGATCGTCGAGGTTGAGAGCAGCGCGGCCCTGTCGCGGGCGATGCAGGGGCTGGCCATTCGCATCGCGCGGCGGCTCAATGCGCTGGCCGCGCGCAAGGGCCGCGTCTTCGCCGACCGGTACCACGCCCGCGCGCTGGTCTCGCGGCGCGAGGTGGCCAACGCGGTCCGCTATGTGC
>JANXXR010000609.1 GCA_025350525.1 Deltaproteobacteria bacterium | reverse complement strand
GGCAGCGACGCGGCCGTCGTCCTCGTCGACGTCACCAAGCTCGACCTCGCTGCCCGGCCGCAGTCCCACCGGCCCGACGACGCGCGCGCCGCCCATGCTGACGTCCACCATCCGCCCGAGGTACGGCATCCGGCCAAACTTCAGCTCCACCAGCAGGTCGCAGCCCATCCGCCGCTGCTTCCGGGCCGAGAGGGCGTCGGCGCCGGTGACGATCTTGCGCGCCAGCCTGGCGTCGGGGAATTCGATCCAGAGACCCGACTGCCCGCCCTCGCCGTCGAGGCGGTCCAGCACGGCGCCGCGCAGCGTGCTCACCTGATCGCTGGCGGCGAGGGAGAACTCGATCACCACCCGAGGACCCGGGGTCACCGGGGTCCGGGGGTCGGGGTAGAAGAACAGCGTCCGCCCTTCCTTCACGTGCAGGTGGTTCTGCATGTGCGCGTAGTCGCCGAAGCGGTACTTGAGCAGCGTCGCGGCGAGGCTCGAGTCCAAGGTCGTATCTGTAGAGCTACAGGGCAAGTCCGCGCAAGTCGCCATGAGGCCGCGCGATCAGCTCGGCGCCGGCGAGCAGGCCCTCGCCGGCCGCCGCCGTCGCAGCCTCGACCGCCGCCTCCACCGACTCGAGCGGGCCGCGCAGGATGAACCAGGCTTTTCCCCCGATGCCGCGCGCCAGGTGCAGCAGCTGCAGCCGGACCTCGGCAGCCTTGCAGGCGGCGTCGGCGGAGCGCAGCGCGGCGGCGACCGCGTGCAGCTCGACCACTCCGGCCGCGTCTTCCGCGGCGTCGTGCGGAAAGCCGCGCGGGCCTTGCCGGATGGCCGGCAGGAGCTGCCCGTGCGCCTGCGGAAGGAAGAGGCGATCGACCAGCGCATCGCCCGCCGCCTGCACGCCCGCGCCCAGCGACTCCTCCACCTCGCCGACACCGCCGGCGAAGAGGATGAGATATTTCCCGGGGCTGACCGCCTCGCAGAAGAGCAGCTGCACCTGCGCGCGCTTGGCCACCGCGTCGGCCACCACCACGCCGCGGGCCAGCGAGGCGATCTCGAGCAGCGCCAGCGCCGGCAGTGGTGCGGAGGGCTCGGCGTCAGACAATGCGGAACTTGTCCTTGAGCGTGCAGCGGCGCTCGCGGGTGAAGGTGCGCGCGGTGGTGAGCCCGTCGCCCGAAGAGCCGGCGATGGTCCACGCGGTGTAGCCCTCGCCGCCCACGCCCAGCCCGGCGTACGAGGGCGCGTTCTTGACGAAGAGCGAGGTGTTCACCGCCCGCGCCATCTCATGCAGGTTGTCGATGCTCTTCGAGTGCATCACCGCGGTGTGGAAGTAGCCGTGCTCCGCCTTGACCGACTCGCGGATGCCCACCTCGACGTCCTGCACCCGCACCATCGGCAGCACCGGCATCAGCATCTCCAGCTGCACGAAGGGGTGTCCGGCCTCGACCTCGGCGAGCAGGATCCGGGGGTCTCCCTCGACGCGGATGCCCGCGGCCTCGGCGATCTTCTTCGCGTCCTTGCCGATGAAGTCGCGGTTGACGTGCCCGTCGCGGGTGACGACGGTCTTCTCCAGGCGGGACAGGTCGGCGCCGTGGATCTCCCAGGCTCCGTTGCGCAGCATCTCCCGCTTGAGGGCGTCGGCGACGGAGCGGACCACGAACAGCTCCTTCTCGACGATGCAGATGATGTTGTTGTCCATGCCTGCGCCCAGCACCACGTCGCGCCCGGCCTGCTCCAGGTCGGCGGTCTCGTCCACCAGCACCGGCGGATTTCCCGGCCCGGCGCAGATGGCGCGCTTGCCGGAGGACATGGCCTGCTTGACCACTGCGCCGCCGCCGGTGACCACGACCACCTTGATGCCGGCGTGCTTCATCAGCGCCTGCGCGCTCTCGATGGTGGGCTCGGCGATGCAGGCCACCAGATCCTGTGGCCCGCCGCATCCGAGGATGGCCTGGTTGATCCAGCCGATCACCGTCCGCGAGATCTGCTTCGCGCCCGGGTGCACGTTGAAGACCACCGAGTTGCCGCCGGCGATCATGCCGATGGCGTTGTTGATGATGGTCTCGGTGGGGTTGGTGCTGGGAGTGATGCTGAGCAGCGTGCCGAAGGGCGCCCGCTCGTGCAGGGTGAGGCCGTCGTCGCCGGTGAAGGCTAGCGTGTCGAGGATCTCGAGGCCCGGCGTTTTCAGGATGGCCGTGCGGTTCTTGATGATCTTGTGGTCGACGCGCCCGAGGCCGGTCTCGGCGACCGCCTTCTGCGCGATCTCCTCGACGTGGTCGAGGCAGATCTTGCGGATGGCGGCGATGCACCGGGCCCGCGTCTCGACCTTGACGTCGCGCCAGATCTCGAAGGCGCGGTTGGCGGCGGCGACGGCGGCGTCGAGATCGTCGTGGACTCCCGGCTGCGCCCCGCGCAGGTACGCCGGTGCCTGGGGCGGCCGGGCCTCGGCGGCGCGGAGCTTTTCGACGACCTTGTCGACCAGCCGCTCGATCTGATCCGGTGGCAGCACGCGTGGACTTTCTACTTGGTATACGTTTGACGACCTTCGTGCTCGATGGCGTCGACGATGGCCATGACGGTGGCATCGACCGGCCGATCCTTGGTGACCCGGGTCTGCCGCGCCGACGAGCCGCTGGCGTAGAGCACCACCTCGCCCACGCCCGCGCCCACCGCGTCGATGGCGACGACCAGGGAGCCGGTGGCCTTGCCCTCCGCGTCGGCGCCGCGCACGAGGAGCAGCTTGAGCCCGTTCAGCTCCTGCTCCTTGTTGGTGGAGACCACGGTCCCGACCACCCGCCCGATCAGCATCGGCTATCTCCGCGCAGAGGTGAACAGGAAGAGCGCGCCGATACCCATCAAGCCGTAGCTGAGCACGTGCTTCAGGTAGTGGTGGTTGCCCCAGGTCACGTGGGCGGGCGTGTTGAAGAGGACCAGCGCCCCGGCGGCGAGCAGCAAGAGGCCGATGACCGCGGGCGCCTTCATGGCTACTTCTTCTGCCCGCTGTTGGCCTTGCCGTCCCCGCGGCCGAGCGGCAGCGCGTTCTCGATGCTCTCGTGCGGCCGCGGGATGATGTGCACGCTGACCAGCTGGCCGATGCGCTCGGCGCCGCGGGCACCGGCCTCGGTGGCGGCCTTCACCGCGGCCACGTCGCCGCGGACGATGGCGGTCACGTAGCCACCGCCGATCTTCTCGTAGCCCACCAGCTCGACCTTCGCGGCCTTGACCATGGCGTCGGCGGCTTCGACCATTCCGACGAAGCCCTTGGTCTCGATCATCCCCAGCGCGTCTGCCATGAAGTCACGTCTCCCAGTCTGATGGAGCTGCCCCAGCGGAGCGGACTGCTAGCACGTCCCTGTTCGCTCTGGCAATGCGTCAGTCACATGCGGTAGCCGACCAGGATCTGGGTGGTGAAGGCGAAGTCGGTATTGGTGGTGCCCGTGTAGAACTGTGGCCCGAAACTTCCGTGCAGGCCGACCAGCAGGCTCTTGTCCACCAGATACTCCGCGGCGAATCCGAACTGGGGACCGATCTCAAACGCCGCTGTGTGCGTCCAGCGGATGGCCATGGTCAGGTCGGCGGTGGCGGCGATGCGCAGTTCCGTCGTGGCCTGGATGCCGAGCGTGCCGCCCACCGGGAAGCGGGTGATGAAGTCGCTGATGCTGCCGACGATGGTGTTGCGCGTGTAGACCCGCGCCCCGGGCTCGACATGCAGCCCGATGGAAACCTTGTCCTTGCGGTTGACCACCACGCGCAAGGGGAGGTCCGCGCCAGCGCCGAAGCTCGAGGTGCTGGTGTTCTCGAGGCTGTAGAGCAGCGAGATCTTGAGGCCGACGTCGCTGCGGTCGGAGAGGCCGTGCAGGTAGGCGAAGGAGAGGCCGGGCCAGCCCATCTCGAAAGCGATGGCGTCGTGGTCGGGGCTGACCGTCTCGCCGGTGGCGACCGACCAGTGGCCCGGAGCGCCGGCGGCCACCGGAGCGGGATCGGCGGCGGCGGCGGCAAAGGAGAAGAGCGCGACTGCGGCCAGCGCGGCGATGCGCACGAGGACCTCCGTGAAGGATGAACAAACGGCGATGGCGAAGCAGCGTCGCGAGCTTAATGACTACGACTTCGAGTCGCTACGCCCTTCCTTGCCCGAGACTGCCTGGAGGGCTGCGGTGGCGGCTGCGGCGGCGCTGTCGATCTCGGCCTCGTCGCCCGCCATGTAGAGGCGGCCGAAGGCGCCGAAGGGCGTGACGTCCACCAGCCGGACGTTGGCGGCCTTCTCGGCTTCGTTGGCGGCCAAAACCGCGTAGGCGGCGGGCTCGGTCTCCATGATGAAGAGGCTCTGGCCCGGCTCGATCATCGAGCCGAAGCGGATCTTGTCGATGATCATCGCGTGCATCGGCTCGATGGCGCGGATGATGGTGTTGGAGACGAGCCGCGGCTTGATGCGGTCCTCTTCCTTCTGGCCCAGTTCCTTGAGGATGGCCTCACCCGCCGAGCGGACCTCGCCCTTGTCCTCGCTGTGCAACTCGAGCATGCCGTAGGCGCGCTCGACGACCAGCGTCGCGGGCTGCACCCGGGTCTGCTTGAGGGCCACGTCCATCAGCCGGTGAATCGCCATGCCCGGCGCGATCTCGACGAACAGCGAGGCCACGTAGGGGACGGGGAAGTAGCCGCGGCACGTGGTGGCGATGTGCGCTGCGAGCTGGGGCTGAAGGCTATCGAGGAAAACGTACGTGCGGAGCGACGTAGACAAAGAGCGTCTCCCAAAGTCGGGGCAGAAGTGCCCTCAGAAGTGGCGCGGTTGTAGAACCCGGCCGATCCGTTGACAAGCACTGCGTACACGGCGAAACGCAGCTGCAACATGGTGCTTGCGTTGATCTGCAGTGCAGTGATCG
>JANXXR010000557.1 GCA_025350525.1 Deltaproteobacteria bacterium | reverse complement strand
CGGGCGCCCTCGGGCGCGTTGGCCACCTTGAACTGCGCCGGCAGCGGCGGGCCGTAGTGGAGCGGGTAGAGAGGGGGATGGTCGCGGGTGACGAGGATGTCCTGCGGCGCGTCGGCGCAGCAGGAATGGTGCACGAGGATCTGGTGGCCGCCCGGGGCGAGCCGGAGGGCGAACATGTTGTCGTAGCCGAGGTCGCGGCCATCGACGGAGACCTGCGCGCCGAAGCGGACGTGCAGCTTCACGTCGAGGGGCTCGGGCGGCGGGATCGCGGTGACGCGCTTGGGGGGAGGGTCCGGCGGCCGCGGCTTCGCCTCCGAGGCGCGCCGCGCGGCTTCGGCCGCGGCCAGCGCGGCGGCGGCTCGATCGCGCGCCACCTGATCGGCCTTGGCTTTCTCGCTCGCAGCCCGCGCCGCGGCGGCCTGCTTCTCCTGCACGGCGCGCTCGGCCGCGGCGATGGCGCGTGCCTGCAGGACGGCTGCCCGCACTTGCCAGCCTGCCAGCCAGAGGGCGCCCAGCGCCAGCGCCACCACCGCCGCGCGGCGGAAGAGCTTGAACAGCCGCTCGCGCCTGCGGATGCGCTCCACCCGCCCCTTGGCCTGCGCGTTCTCGGGATCGAGCGCCAGCGCGCGGCCGAACGCCGCCAGCGCAGTGCTGGTCTTCCCCCGCTGCAGCTGCTCCTCGCCGACGGCGAGGCTGCGCAGCACCACCCGCGCCCGGACTTTCGGGCCGTGCTCCTCCGGCGCCTGGACGAACGCGGCCAGCTCGCGCAGCGGCTCGTCGAGCCCGGCCTCGCGCAGCAGGTCCTCCAGATCCTGCCGGACTTCCGCGGCCGTCTGGTAGCGCCGCGCCGGATCGTTCTCCATGCAGCGCCCGATCACCCGCGCCTGGGCGTCGCTCACCGACCGCCGCACCAGGCGCGGGTCCTGCCGCTTTCCCTCGAGGATGGCGCGCAGCAGCGCCGCGGGCGAGGCCGCCTGGTAGGGCAGCTTTCCACAGGAGAGCCAGTATAAAATGGTCCCAAAGGAAAAGAGGTCGGCGCGCGGATCGGCCGGCTTTCCCTCGATGGTCTCGGGCGCCAGGTGCGAGGGCGATCCGAGGATGCTGCCGGTGGCGGTGAACTTCTCGTCCGGGTCGAGCAGCGCGGCGATGCCGAAGTCGGTGAGCTTCACCACGCCGTCGTGCCGGACCATGATGTTCTCCGGCTTCAGGTCGCGGTGCACCACGCCGGCCGCGTGGGCGTGCTGCAGCGCCTCGGCGATGGGCAGCAGGCACGCCGCCGCCAGCTCCGGCGGATCGAACGGGTGCAGGTCGGCGAACTGCCGCAGCGTCTGGCCGCGGATGAACTCGGTGACGAGGTAGCTGGGCTGCGCCTCCGGCCCCGAGAAGTCGTAGACATCGAGGATGAAGGGATGGTGCAGCCGCGCGACGGCGTGGGCCTCGCGGTCGAAGCGGCGGCGGATGTCCTCGCGCGAGTGGAGGTGGGCGTGCAGGACCTTCACCGCCACGGTGCGGCGAAGCTGCGTGTCCCAGCCGCGCCAGACCACGGCCATGCCGCCCTGGCCGACCTGCTCGTCGAGGCGGTACCGCCCGAGCTCCAACAGGCTCCTTTCCGCGACGAGGATGTCGCGGCTCGCGGTCCCCCCGCGGGCGCGCAGGATACTCGAAAGTGCGACATGGGTGACGGGGGAAAGCGGACTTCAGGCCTCAGGCTTCAGGCCTCAGGCCTCAGGCCCGTTCGACGGACGGCGGCCCCTGCTCTGGATCCGGTCGAGCAGTTGTTCCAGGAGCTTGATCGGATCGATCGGCGCCGCCGAGATCGGGGAGAAGGAGGCGGCGGAGGCGGTGACCGAGCGGGGAGGGACCTTGGAGGGGCCCTGGCCCGGAGTCATCAGCGGGCCGTCGAGCTTTTCGGCCCGGGCGAGGTCGGCGCGGCCGTCGGGAGAGGCCAGCGCGCGCAGCTCCTGGTAGCGCTCCCGGAGCAGCTCATTCTTGGGATTGGCCGTACAGGCGCGCTGGTAACAGGCGGCGGCCTCGGTGAAGCGGCCCGAGCTGGCGTGCATCTCGCCCAGCTCCGCCTCCGAGAGCGATCCCGCCGAGGGATCCGGCTCCTCGGGCTCGGCGCGGCGCCGGCTCACCAGCTCGCTGGGCTGCAGCAGCGCGCGCACCGCCTCCATGCGCTGGCGGACGCGCTCGTCGTCGGGCTGCTGGGCGAGGTAGGCGTCGAAGTGCTCGAGCGCGACCAGCAGCTCGCCCCGGCGCACGGCGCGCTCGGCTTTCTGTTCCAAGTCGACCGGGCTCATTGCCGGCAATCTACCAAACTCGAAGGCGCTAGACGATTTCTACTCCCAAAACCGCGGTCTGCACCGCCTGCCCCAGCTGCTGCCGCGTGAACGGCTTGGGCAAGAGCGCCGCCGGGCGCAGCGGACCCAGCCGCTCGGCGACGTCGTCCTCCGCGTAGCCGCTGAAGATGATCACCCGCACCTCCGCGTCCTCCTCGCGCAGGAGCCGCAGCGTCTCCTCGCCGGAGAGGCCGGGCATGGTCAGGTCGAGCAGCACCACGTCCACCGCGCCGCGCCGCAGCCGGAAGATCTCGAGGCCCTGGTCGCCATCCTGCGCCTCGAGCACGTCGTAGCCCAACAGGGAGAGCATGCGGCCGGTGGCGGTGCGGACGCTGGGCTCGTCGTCGATGATCAGCACCGTCCCCTTGCCGCGGGTGTCCGCCGCCTCCCCGGCCTGCGGCTGGGCGCGCATTCCTGCCGCCGGGAGGAGCACCTCGAACCTGGTGCCCGCCCCGGGCTTCGACTGGATGCGCAGCGCGCCGCCGTGGCTGCGCACGATGCCCAGCACCGCCGCCAGCCCCAGCCCGCGCCCGGTGGCCTTGGTGGTGAAGAAGGGGTCGAAGATGCGGGCGAGGATGTGCCGCTCCATCCCCAGGCCGGTGTCCTCGACGGTGAGGCGGACGTAGCGGCCGGAGGGCAGGCTCTCGCAGCCGATCAGGTCGCCCTCCGTCCCGGGCCCGACCTCCTCCTCGGCGAGGCGCACCGCCACCTCGCCCTCGGCGCTGCCCACCGCCTCGGCGGCGTTGAGCACCAGGTTCATCACCACCTGCTGCAGCTGCGAGGCGTCGCCCTGCACCGCCGGCAGGTAGGCGGGATGGTCGAGGCGCAGCGAGACCTTCTTCGAGATCGAGGTGCGCAGGAGCCGCGCGATCTCGGAGACATGGTGCCGCAGGTCGAGCGGTCCGATCTGGAAGCGGCCCTTGCCCGAATACGCCAGCATCTGCCGGGTCAGCTCGGCGGCTCGCGTCGCCGCCTTGATGATGTCCTCGATCAACTCGCGCGCCGGGTGCCCGTCACCGACCTTGGACAGCGCCACCGCGGCGTTGCCCTGGATGACGGTGAGCAGGTTGTTGAAGTCGTGAGCGATGCCGCCGGCGAGAACGCCCAGGCTCTCCAGCTTCTGGGTCTGCTGCATCTTGTCGTGGATGCGGGCGCGCTCCTCCTCGGCGCGCAGCCGCCGGGTGACGTTCACGCCGCAGGCCACCACCAGCTCGAGGGCGCCCGAGGGATCGCGGATGGGCGTGTAATAGATCTCGTAGGTGACGTTGCCGGGGCGGGGCACGAGGACGCTGAAGGTCTCGACGGCGAGGGCGCGGCGCACCGCCGCCACCGTCGCCGGGTCGTTCCGGTAGAGGTCGAGCGCGTTGCGTCCGATGATCTGCGCCGGGTCCACCCGCAGCTCGCCGCCGGCGACGAAGAGCAGGGTGCCCGCCGCATCGAAGGTCACCACGAAGAGCGGCCCCTTCTGCAGTACGGCGTTGAGCTGCGCCTCGGCGCGGCGGGTGCGCTCCGACTGCTCCTCCAGCGCCCGGCGCCCCTCTACCGCCGGGGTGACGTCGGTGCCGATGAGGAGGACGCCGTCCACCGCGCCCGTGGGATCGCGCAGCGGGTGGATGAGCAGGTCGTAGTAGAGCCGCGCGGTGCCGTCGGGCCGGTCCACGGGCAGCGCGCGCATCTGCACCTGCTGGCCGCTCTGCATCACCTGCAGGGCCAAGTCGCGGAAGTGGCGGGCCTGCTCGGTCCCCGTCGCGCCCAGGGTGTCGCCGACTCGCAAGCTGGGTGAGAGCCGGCGGAAGAGATCGTTGAGGTAGGTGTAGCGCAGCTCGGTCCCATGGAGGACCGCCACCGTCGCAGGCGCCTGATCGAACGCCGCAAGGATGCGCTCCGCGTCGCCCATGCGGGGTAGCGTATCGCACTACGCGGGCAGAGCGGGAAGCGGCGCGGGCAGAAGTCCCTTGCCGCGGCTCTCGATGGCGAGCTGCTGCAGGCCATCGACGGCGCTGGGAAAGCGCGGCGAGAATCCCAGCGCCCGCAGCCGCTGGGTGTCGTACCAGCGGTCGGCGGAGAGCTGCTCGAGCAGATCGGGCTCCAGCTTGGGCGGAGCCGCGGGCGGCTGTCCGGCAAAGGCGTCGAGCCAGCCGCGGGCGATGCGCCGGTTGATGGGCCCCCACAGCACCCAGTCGGGAAGGTGGCGGACCAGCCACAGGCCCAGCCGCGCCGGTCGGGGAGAGTAGGGCAGCCGCCCCGCTTCGAGCGCGCCCGCGGCCTGCAGCACCGCGCGCGCCAGCTCCTCGAGCGGCAGCGGCACGTCGTCGGCGACGTTGAAGGCGCGGCCGTCGAGGGCGGCGGCGTCGCTCGCGATCAGCAGCGCGGCCTGGGCCACGTCGTGCGCGTGCACCAGGTGCACCACCGGTCCGCGCCGCGGAACCCAGAGCGATCGGCCGGCCCGGGCCGCGAGCGCGGCGATGGCCAGCACCACCGCCAGCCCCCGGCGCTGCCGCGGTCCGTAGGTGAGCGCCGGCCGCAGCACCACCAGCTTGAGCCCGCGGGTGCGCCGCCAGAGGAACGCCTCGCGCTCCACCGCCCAGCGCGTCTCGCCG
>JANXXR010000554.1 GCA_025350525.1 Deltaproteobacteria bacterium | reverse complement strand
CTGCCGGGGCCGCTGCCGGGGCCACCAAGGTGGGCGACTGAGGCCGGAGATCAGAGCCCGCCTGACCGCGCTGCGGGAGAGGGCGGAGCTGTTCCCGGGCGTGCGGCGATTCGTCCGCGCCGTGCTGCTGGTGGCGCACGGTTTCCGCGGCGAGGCCATCACGCTGCGGGCCTCGACGCTCACCTACCTGACCTTGCTCTCGCTGGTGCCGCTGCTCGCCGTCGTCTACAGCGTCGTCGATCTCTTCACCGGCGAGGCGCAGATCCACGACCGCGTGCAGAGCTACATCAACGCGCAGCTGGGCATCGGAGCGGGCGCGGCCATCGCAGGGGCCCTGACCGCCTTCACCAGCAAGGCCACCGTGCAGACGCTGGGCGCCATCGGCTTCATGGCGCTGCTCCTCTCGGTGCTCTCGCTGCTCTGGAACATCGAGAGCGCCTTCAACCACATCTACGCGGTGAAGAAGCCGCGCTCGGCGGTGGAGCGGCTCCTCAAGTACTGGAGCTTCTTGACGCTGGGGCCGGTCTTCCTCACGCTCTCGCTCTACGTCACCTGGGAGATCTCGCGGATGCAGGAGGCGCACGGCAGCGCCGGCCACAGCGAGCTGCTCCACGCGCTGGCGGCGCTCTCCTCCATCGCCATCACCTACGCGGGGCTCGCCTTCCTCTACAAGGTCATCCCCAACGCCCGGGTCCGCCTGCGCTCGGCGCTCTCGGCGGCGTTCACGGCGGGCACCATCTGGGAGGTGGCCAAGTTCCTCTTCGCCTGGGCCTCGTCGCGGATGGTGCAGGTGCACAAGATCTACGGCTCGGTGGCGGTGCTGCCCATCACGCTCACCTGGATCTACATCTCCTGGATGATCGCGCTGGTGGGCTGCCGGCTCTGCTTCGCGCTGGACGCCTCGCGCAAGCCCGACCCGCATCCGCTGCTGCAGTCGGCGGCGGCGCGGGAGGCGTTCACCGCCCGGCTCATGGTCGCGCTGGTGCAACTGCACCGGGCCGGCAAGGGGCGCACCTTGGTCGGCGTGCTCTGCAACGAGCTGGAGGCGTCGCGGCGGATGGTGCGCGAAGCGCTGCGGGCGCTCGAGTCCGCGGGGCTGGCCGTCGAGGCGAAGCGGGGCGGCTGGGTGCCCGGCCGCGATCCGGCGCACATCACGCTGGCGGAGGTGCGGAGCGCTGCCCGCGCCACGCTTCCCTATCCGGCGCGGGAGCCCGACGACGTCGAGGCCGCCGTCGCCCGCACCTTGGCCATCGCCGACGGGGCCGCCAGCGCGGCGCTTTCCGAGTCGATGGCGGCCTTCGTCCGCCGCATGGAGGTGGCCGAGGCGGCCCTGCAGCCGGCCGGGCAAGCGACCGCCGAACCGGCCCCGCGGCCCATCGGCGTCACCCAGGGTGCGCAAAAGCCCGCTTGAGGGGCGTGCTCGACGGCGCTTGCTCGTGCCCGGCTACCTCGGGTAACGTTCTTATCCGTCGAACGTTTTCGACCGCTGAACCCGCGCGGAGTCTATCCAAATGTTGAAGAGCGATCTGATCGCCATCCTGGTGGCCAAGCGCCAGCTGACCCAAAAGCAGGCCGAGATCACCGTCGAGACGATCTTCGATTCGATGAAAGGCGCCCTCTGCAAGGGCGACAACATCGAGATCCGCGGCCTGGGCGCTTTCCATGTGAAGAACTACCAAGGCTACAACGGGCGCAACCCCAAGACCGGCGAGGTGATTCCGGTCAAGCCCAAGCGCGGCATCCTCTTCCGCACCGGCAAGGAGCTGCGCGACCGGGTGAACCGCGCGGAAGCGGCGCGCGAGCGGTTGCAGGTGGCGAAGTCGGAAAGCGCGTAGAGCGCAGGCCGCGGCCTCAGTCCTCAGGCCTGATGCTCACCCCGTCATTGACAGTCCTTGACCCCTGCATATACTGCCGCGTTTCTCCAGGGACCCCTCGGGTCCCGAGGCGAGCCCCAAGCGGGGCCGCGGAAGGTGGTGATTCAAAGAATGCCGGGCGTGCGAGTCAAGGAAGGCGAGTCGTTTGAGAACGCCATGAAGCGCTTCAAGAAGCAGTGCGAAAAGGCAGGCATCCTGAGCGAGATCAGGAAGCGCGAGCACTACGAGAAGCCGTCGGTCAAGCGCAAGAAGAAGGCGCTGGCGGCCAAGAAGCGCGCCCTCAAGAAGGCGCGGAAGGGAATGATGTAGTCCCCCTTTCGCCCATCACCACCAACTCGGGGCCCCGTGCGATCAAATCGCATGGGGCCTTTGATCGAGAAGCCCCGATGCTCGCCGAGCGAATCGACCAAGAGATGAAGGACGCCGCGCGCGCGCAGGAGAAGCTGCGGCTGGGCACGCTGCGCATGCTCAAGAGCGCGATGAAGTATCGCGAGATCGAGACCGGCAAGCCGCTCGAGGACCCGGAGGTGGTGGCGGTGGTGGGCACGCTCATCAAGCAGCGGCGCGATTCGGCGGCGCAGTACACCGCGGGCGGCCGGCCCGAATTGGCCAACACCGAGAACGAGGAAATCAAGATCCTCGAGGCCTTCCTGCCGCGCCAGCTCAGCGATGACGAGCTGGCCGGGTTGGTGCAGGAAGCGGTGGTGGCCTCGGGCGCGAAGAGCCCGAAGGAGATGGGCGCCGTGATGAAGGCGCTCATGCCGAAAGTAGCAGGCAAGGCCGAGGGCAAGCGCGTGAGCGACGCCGTGAAGGCGGCGCTCGCCAAGCTTCAGGGGTAGTCCTTTTGCGTCTGGCGAGACCGTTGGCGAGCATCTCCGACGACAAGCTGCAGGAATTGCGCGACCGCGCCGACATCGTGGCGGTGGTGCAGCGCCGCGTGCCGCTTAAGAAGAGCGGGCACGACTGGAAGGGGCTCTGCCCGTTTCACGGCGAGAAGACGCCCAGCTTCTACGTGGTGCCCGACAAGAAGATGTTCCACTGCTTCGGCTGCGGCGTCTCGGGCGACGCCATCAAGTTCGTCATGCAGCTCGAGAGCATGAGCTTCCGCGAGGCCGTCGAGCGCCTCGCCGCCGACGCCGGGGTGGACCTGACGCCGCCCGATCCGGAGGAGCAGCAGCGCTCGCAGCGCCGCGCCCAGCTGGCCGAGGTCAACGAGAAGGCCTGCGTCTTCTACGAGCGCGTCCTCTGGGAGCACCCCAAGGGCGAGGTGGCCCGCGAGCACCTGCGCAAGCGCGGCATCACCGAGGACACCGCCAAAGCCTGGCGCCTGGGCTACGCGCCCAACCTCTGGGACTCGCTCTCCAAGTCGCACGCGCTCAAGGGCGTCGAGCCCAAGCTGATCGAGGAGGCGGGGCTGGGCGTCCCGCGCAAGAAAGGTCCGGGCCTCTACGACCGGTTCCGCGGGCGGCTGATGATCCCCATCCGCGAGAGCGGCCGCATCGTCGGGTTCGGCGGGCGGCTCCTCGAAGGGCAGAGCGACGCCAAGTATCTCAACTCGCCCGACACGCCGCTCTACCAGAAGGGCCTGACGCTGTTCGCGCTCGACCGCGCCCGCGAGGCCGTCCGGCGCGAGGGCGTGGCGCTCTTCGTCGAGGGATACTTCGACGCCATCGGGCTGCACCAGTCGGGAGTGCAGACTGCGGTGGCCACTTGCGGAACGGCGCTCACCGAGAAGCACCTCGAATTGGTGACCAAGGCCGGCGGCCGCGAGCTGGTCTTCATCTTCGACGGCGACCAGGCCGGCATCCGCGCCGCCCAGCGCGCCTCCGAGATCGCCGCCGCCGCCGGGGCGCCGGCGCGGGTGCTGGTGCCGCCCGACGGAGAAGATCCGGATGAGACGGTGCTGCGGGTCGGTGTAAAAGGCTTTCGGGAAATGATCGCCGCCGCACAGCCCTCGCTGGAATTCCTCCTTGATCGCGCCCTGGCCCAGCTGCCAAAGAGCGCGCCCATCGAGTCGCGGGTGCGCGCCGTCGATGCGGTCAAGGGCATCGTCCAGGCCGCTCCCAGCGAGCTCGCCCGCGATCTGTACATCGAAAAAGTCGCGGAAAAGATCGGCGCCTCGGCGGAGGTGATCCGCCGCACCCTCTCGGGAAAGCCGGCCCAGCAGGCAGGCAGGCCCACTCCGTCGCGCGCCGAGACGCAGCCGCTCCCCTTGTCGGTGCTCAAGGCCGAGCTGGTCATCGTGGCCACCGTGCTGCGGCGGCCCGAGCTGGCCGAGGCCCTCTCCAAGTCGGGGGCGGTGGGCGAGTTCGTCCACGCCGGCCTGCGCGAGGTGGCCGACACCATCTGCTCCGGAGGCAGCGCCGATCAGGCCCTGCGCGCCCTCGAGCCCGACGCCATGCGCCAGCGCCTGCTCGAGTATGTGAGCGAGATGGAGCAGGCGGGCGACCAGACTGACGCAAAGCGTCTCGCCCAGCTTTTGAAGAAACATGCTCAAACGGTGGCGCTGGAGCGGAAGCAGCGGCCTGCGCCGCGGGTTCCAAGAGCCTGAAACGATCCGCAAAAAAAGGGCGCTGAGCCCTCGTCTCGATTAGTCTCCCACGTTCCTTATCGTCTCGACGGAGTCCAGAAGACATGGCCGACAAGAAGTCCGCAGCAGCCCACGCGCTCAAGGGCGACCACAAGAAGCCCGCGAAGCCGCACAAGCCGGAGGCGGGCGGCAAGGACGCACGCAAGGCGGCCGCGCCGGAGCTTCCGGCCAAGAAGGGCAAGCTGGCCAAGGGCGCGGCGGCATCGCCCAGGGAAAAGGTCCGCGCCGGCGACAAGGAGAAGGCGCCCAAGGGCAAGAAGGGCGTGAAGGCCGCGGGCGAGGAGGAAGGCGAGGAAGGAGCCGAGGTCGAGGCCGAAGAGGGCGATCTCGACGCCGCCGTCCCGGAGACCAGCGACGACGACGAGACTCCCGCCGTCGAGGACACCGACGACGACGAGGACGACCTGGCGCCGCCCAAGAAGGGCGCCAAGGCCACCGACCGCAAGGAAGTGAAGGACCTGCTCGCGCTCGGCCGCGACAAGGGCTTCCTCACCTACGACGAGGTCAACGACGCGCTGCCCTCGGACATCGTCTCGAGCGACCAGATCGACGACGTCATGTCGATGTTCGGCGACAACGACATCGCCATCGTCGACGAGGCCAACAAGGTCAAGCTGCCGGAGACCAAGCCCCCCGAGCCCGAGCCCACCCAGGCCAAGGCGGAGGAAGAGGCCGGCGAGCCCGCCCCGCAGCGAGAGGAGGAGGACGACGCCTACTCGAAGTCCAACGACCCCGTGCGCATGTACCTGCGCAAGATGGGCTCGGTCTCGCTGCTCACCCGCGAGGGCGAGGTCGAGATCGCCAAGCGCATCGAGGACGGCGAGCGCGAGGTGCTCGACGCCGTGCTCCACTCCAGCATCGCCATCAAGGAGATCATCCAGATCGGCGAGCGGCTGAAGAAGGGCAAGATGCGCGTGCGCGAGGTCATCCGCGACGCGCCCGACGAGGACGACGAGACCTTCGACGAGCAGGGCCGCACCGACCAGGTGGTCAAGCTCATCGACAAGATCCGCCGCCTCGATCACGAGAACGAGAAGATCGGCGAGCAGATGTCCTCCAAGACCAAGAAGGTCTCGGAGCAGAAGCGCAAGGAACTGCGCGACGCCATCGCCCGTAACGAGTCGGCCATGGCCGACACGCTCAGCGAGGTGAAGCTGAACAAGCGCCAGATCGAGCGCATCATCGAGAACTTGAAGAAGCTGATCGAGCGCGTCGATCAGGTCGAGCGCGAGCTGCGGCAGATCGAGCACCGCGCCGGCATCCCGCTCAAGGAATTGAAGGGCCTTTTGCGCGAGGCCGAGGACGAAGGCAAGGTCGGCCAGTCGGCGCGCCGCAAGCTCAAGCAGATGGGCCTCGAGGGCGACGACATGGGCGAGGTGGGGCGGACCATCGCCGCCGCCCCGCGCAAGGTGAAGCGCGTCGAGGAAGAGGCGCTGTTGCCGATGGACGAGCTCAAGAAGAGCTTCCACGCCATCATCGCCGGCGAGCGCAAGGCC
>JANXXR010000552.1 GCA_025350525.1 Deltaproteobacteria bacterium | reverse complement strand
CATGGAGATCCAGCGCAACCCGAAGACCAGGGACGGCCGCGACGTGCCGCCGCCGGTGTGGGATCAGGCCTGTCTCGAGGAGGTCTGCGGCTCCTGCACCATGCTCATCAACGGCAAGGTGCGGCAGGCGTGCACCGCGCTCATCGACCGGCTGGAGCAGCCGGTGGAGCTGCGGCCGATGAAGAAGTTCCCGCTGGTGCGCGACCTCACCGTCGACCGCTCCAGGATGTTCGAGGCGCTCAAGCGTGTGCATGCGTGGATCCCGGTGGACGGCACCTACGATCTGGGCGCCGGGCCGCGGCAGTCGCAGGAGAACCAGGAGCTGAACTACGTCCTCTCCACCTGCATGACCTGCGGGTGCTGCCTTGAGGTCTGCCCCCAAGTGGGCCCGGCGACGCCGTTCATCGGCGCCGCGGCCATCTCGCAGGCGCGGCTCTTCAACAATCACCCCACCGGCAAGATGAACGCCGACGAGCGGCTGCGCGCGTTGATGGGCGAGGGCGGCGTCACCGACTGCGGCAAGGCTGGCAACTGTGTGCAGGCGTGCCCGAAGGGGATTCCGCTGACGTCGTCGATCGCGGAGATGGCGCGGGACACGACGAAGCAGGCGCTCAAGGACTGGTTCTTCCGCGACGAGCGGAAGGGGAGCGCGGGGCCGGGAGGGTGATTTTCAGGCCTCAGGCTTCAGGCCTCAGGCTTCAGAGTTTTCAGCTGTGTAGCGGGGCGCGCATCGCAGCGTGCACCTTCTTCTGGTGCAGATGCGTTTGCACCCGTCGGGCGCCGTGCTTTTGCTCCTGCACCCGGTATTGAACTCCTCCCGCGGCGACCAGGATCGAGCCGGCGGCGGCGAGGGAGACGAAGCCCAGCGGCATGTGCCATTCCCAGTGGAAGCCGGGCGGGTCGATCTCCCGCAGCGGCTCTTCTTCCTGCTGCGTCGCATGCACCAGTTCGCGCATATCGTGCGCGACCGTCTGCGTGAAGCTCTGGAGGAGTGCGTCCACGCTCCATAGATGCACCAACCGCCCGCACGGTTCCCTGACGAGCGGCCTCTCTCTTGCGCCTCGCGCCCGTAAGTGCTCCGATCCCCCCATGCCCAAGCCCGTCCTCACCCTCGTGACCTACCAGGCGCGGACCGGCAGCGAGGAAGAGCTGGCGGGCGTCCTGCGCACGCACGTGGCGCGGCTGCGCGAATTGGGGCTCATCGCCGACCGGCCGCACTTCGCTGCCGCCCGTCCGGAAAAGCCCGGCATGTTCATCGAGAGCTTCTGGTGGGCGCACGAGGGCGCGGCGGAGCTGGCCCACGACCACAGCGAGGTGCAGGAGATGTGGATGCGCGTCGAAGACCTCTGCGTTCCGGGCGGCGTGCAGCAGATGGCGCTCGCGCCTCTCGACTAGAAGGCCGTGCGCCTCGCCCTCGCAGCGCTCGCGCTCCTCGCCGCCGGCAAGCCCGCGCCGAAGGCTCTTCCCCCCAACGACGCCGAGGCGGTGGCGGCCATCGCGAAGGCCTGCGACAAGGCCGACCCGCGGGCCTGCGCCGAGCTGTCGAGGAGGTACCGCGCCGGGGACGGTGCGCCACGCGATCTGGCCAAAGCGGTGCGCGCCGCCGAGGACGGCTGCGACGCGGGCGAGGCCGCCCTCTGCGTCGAAGCCGGCCGCGCCATCCTGCGCGGCGAAGGCGTGAAGCCGGACCCCGCGCACGCCCGCGAGCTCTTCGAGGACGCCTGCACGCAGCGCGCACACTCTGGCTGCCTCGATCTCGCCCTCATGCTGCAGAACGGCTCGGGCGTCGCGCAGGACGTGCCCGGCGCGGCGGCGCTCTTCGACAAGGCCTGCGCCGCGGGCGACGCCTCCGCCTGCCAGCTCCTCGGCGACGCGCGCTACGCGGGTTTGGGAACCCCGCGCGACCTGAAGGGCGCGCAGGCAGCCTTCCAGCGGGCCTGCTCCCTCGAGCTGTACTCGGGCTGCACCAAGCTGGGCGATCTCTTCCGCAGCGCGCACGACGACGCCCGCGCCGCCGCCCAGTACCAGAAGGCCTGCGCCGCCGACGAGAAGGACGCCTGCACCGCCCTCTCGCTCTCGAAGCCCTGCGAGGGACGCGACGGCTGCCTCGATCTCTCCGACCTCTGCTCCGACTACCTGGCCGGCTACGACGTGCTGGCAGAGCCGCAGCTGGCGCGGGCGCCCTGCGAGAAGGCCTGCGAAGGCGGCGTCGGGGAGGCCTGCGACAACCTGGCGGACATGTACCAGGAAGGCTTCGGCGCGCCGCGCGATCCGGCGCAGGCGGCGGAGCTGCGGAAGAGGGCGTGCAACCTGGGGGACCGCGACGCCTGCGATCTCCGGTAGTAGCTCCCGAGCTCCGGGTCCGGAGGGCAGCATTTGAATCTCACCACGGAGGCACGGAGGACACGGAGAAAGGTTGTTTGGAGGGAGCCGGAGCGGCGTCCGGGACTCAGCAACCAAAAAGCCTCCGTGCTCTCCGTGCCTCCGTGGTGCGCTTTTGCTTTTGGCTCGTCGGCTGGCGGCGGGTCAGGCCCCGAAGGCCTGCCGCGCCTCGAGCCAGGTGCCGAGGTGGGCGCGGACGCTCAGCTCGATGGGGCGCGCGTAACCTCCGCCCAGCGTCAGCACCAAAGGCAGTCCGCGCGCGCGGGCGGCCTGCAGCACCATTCGATCGCGGCGGCGCAGCCCGTCGAGCGTCAGGTCGAGGCGGCCCAGCGCGTCCTCGGCCAGCGGATCGACGCCGGCCTGGAAGAAGAGGATCTGTGCGCCCGCTTCGTCGAGCACCCGCGGCAGGTGGCGCTCCAGCTGCTCCAGATACTCAGTATCTCCACAGTGGTCGGGCAGCTCGACGTCGAGCCGCGAGCGCTCCTTGTGGAAGGGAAAATTCTTCGCGCCGTCTTCGGCACCGTGGCCGCCGCCCGCCAGGCGCTGCGCGACGGCTTCTGCGGCAACCTCGCCGGCGGCACGCACCACGCCTTCGCCGACCACGGCAACGGCTTCTGCGTCTTCAACGACCTCGCCGCTGGCGCGCGAGCGGGCGACCAGCCCTTCGCTCCAGGGAAAGCCCAGCCGCCGCAGCGCCGCGCCGTCGAGGGTGCCCGAGAAGACGGCGTCGACATAGTCAGGCGCGTGGGCGAGGAGCAGCGAGGGCCGATCCACCAGCCCGGACTCCTCCAGCTGGTGCGCGGCCAGCACCCCGTCCTCGAGCAGCCGCTCGCGCAGCAGCTGGTACTTGGTCAGCGGGAAGCGGTGCCCGGGCGGCAACGCGATCTCGAAGTGGTCGCAGAAGAACGCGCGCATCGGCCGGCAGGGTAACCGCGCCCGGGTGTGCCGCAAGGTCGCTTTGTGGCCTGCACGGCTGGGCGCGGTATGTTCCAGACGGACGATGCTCCTCGGCGACCGCACCCGGCTCTTGCGCGATGTCCTCGAGGGGTTGCAGCTCCTCGCGGTGCTGCTCGACGCCGAGGGCCGCGTGCAGTTCTGCAACGGCCCGCTGCTCAAGACCTGCGGCTACCTGCGCGAGGAGGTCATCGGCAAGGACTGGTTCGAGCTCTTCGTCCCTCTCGACGAACGGGAGGCGCGGCGCGGCGAGCACCTGGCCGGCGCGCCGGAGCCGTCGGTCGAGCGGAAGATCCTCACCCGCGACGGCGAGACGCGGCTGGTGCAGTGGGACGTGATCCACCTCGACGGCGCAGG
>JANXXR010000548.1 GCA_025350525.1 Deltaproteobacteria bacterium | reverse complement strand
CGATCAGCCCGGTGGGGCGGAGGGCCATCAGCAGAATGACGACGCCGAAGGCGAAGACATCCTTGTAGGCGCTGGCGAACGGCAGCGCGACGGCGCCGATGGTCTGCAGCGCGGCGAAGAGGAAGCCCCCGACGATCGCGCCGTAGAGGTTGCCGAGTCCCCCGAGAATCGCCGCGGCGAAGCCGATCACGCCGAGGAGCAGCCCCATCCCGAAGAAGACCTCGTTGTAATAGAGACCGTCGATCACGCCGGCGAACGCCGCCAGAACCGACCCCAGCGCGAAGGTGACGAGCACCACGCGGTTGAAGTCGATGCCCATGGTGCGCGCGGTCTCCTCGTCCTGCGCGACGGCCCGGATGGCGAGCCCAAGGCGCGTACGCGTGATCAAGAGGTGGGTGCCGACGATGAGCAGCGCGCCGCAGACGAGCAGGATGACATTGTCGAACCGCAGATGAAAGGCGCCGAAGTTCCAGCCCGAGGTTGGTAGCAGTGCGGGGAACATCTTGGGCTGCGATCCCCCCGGGTAGAAGAGGCGGATCGACTCGCGCACCACGGTGCCCATCATCAGCGTCACCAGCAGCACGTTGAGCCGCGGCGCGTTTTTCAGCGGCAGCACCAAAAAGCGCGCAACGACGACGCCCAGGATCGCGGTGGCGACCGCTGCCGACAACAGCACCGCGAGCAGCAACAGCAAAGGCGAGGTGACCCCCAGGGCGGTGAGTGCGCCCCAGGCGACAAGCCCCGCGAAGGCGCCCGCCGCCACCACGTCGCCGTGGGAGAACTGGATGACGTCCAGAACGCCGAAGAAGAGCGTGAACCCCAGCGCAACCAGCGCATACATCATGCCCAGCATCGCGCCGTTCATGAGGTACTGGCCGATGATCGCCATGACTACTTCCCGGTCAGCTTGCGCTTTCCAGAGGCGTACTCGCTCTCGTCCCAGCCCACCCACTTGCCGTCCTGCACGATGTACTTGGTGATCACCGGCACGGTGTTCTGGCCGTGGTCGTCGAAGGTGATCTTGCCGACGATGGAATCGACGTCCTTCACGTGCTGGGGAGACAGCTGCTGGATGATCTTCTTGCGGTCGGGCCCCGCCTTCTCGATCGCGTCCATCAAGAGCGAGGCCGCGGCGTACGCGAACGGGCCGTACGCCTCGGGAGGGTTGGTGTAGCCCTGTTTGTTGTAGTCCCCGAGGAAGTCCTTGCCGTGCGCAAGCTTCTCCGCCGGCGCGCCTTCGCGGAAGGCGAGCGATCCTTCCGCGAGCGGGCCCAGCGCCTTGATGAAGTCGTCGTTGACGATACCCGAGGTTCCATCGAACTGCGCCTTGAACCCCAGCTTGTCCATCTGCGCGCGGATGCGCACCCCGATGGGCGTGAGGCCCCCGAAGTAGAGGGCGTCGGGGTTGAGCGCCTTGATCTGCGTCAGCTCTGCGGTGAAGTCCTGCTGGTCCGCGGTCACGCCGAAGTCGCCGGCGATCTTGCCGCCCGACTGGGTGAAGAACTGCGTGAAGTACTTGTCGTGGCCCTTGCCGTAGTCGGTGGTGTCGTGGATGACCGCGACGTTCTTGTAGCCGTGCTCGGCCATGAACTTCGCGTTGGTCTGGTTCTGGTTGATCATCGTACCGTTGACGCGGTGGACTTCCTTGAAGTCGTTGGCGTAGGTGATGTCGGGAAGCACGGCGCCCCAGACGATCGCGGGGAGGCCGAAGCGGTGGTAGGTATCCACCGCGGCCATCGCGACCACCGAGCAATAATGGGTGACGCCGCCGACGATGGTGCGGTCGGAGCCGGCCTTGGTCGCCATCTGCACGCCCGCGTCGGGCTTGCACTCGTCGTCGAGTACCACCAGCTCGTAGGTATATTTCGCCTTCGGATCAGCGTTGCGCAGGCGCACGGCCAGGTCGGCGGAGTTGCGCCCGCCCAACCCGATGGCGGAGTTGCCGCCGGTGAGCGGTCCGATGAAGGCAATGCGGACGGTTTCCTTACCGAAAGCGGCCAGGGAAAGGGAGGCGATCAACGCGGCGACAAAGAGTCTCATGAAGCACTCCTCGGCAAAGAGGGGGGTTAACCTAACAGAATCCGAACTTCACCAGTGGAACGCGCCTGAGCACCGGCGACACCCTGACCTTTTCGCCGTTGACGGCCGCTCCTTCGTATGGGCCTCTCCCCCTCCCGAGGTGCCCGATGCGCATGTCCGTCTCCGCCGCCACCCTGCTTTTCGCCTGCGCCTCGGCACAGGCCCAGCAACCCCGACCTGAAACGCCGGCTGCCACCGTGCAGGAGCAGTCTGCCCTGCCCGTCGTCCGTCTGATCGCCACCGGCGGCACCATCGCGATGAAGATCGACCCGGTGAAGCACGCGCCGGTGCCCGCCATCTCCGGCGAGGACTTGATCGCGACCGTGCCCGCAATTCAAAAGGTCGCGCGGATGGAGGTGCAGAACCTGAGCAACGTGCCGTCGGACTACATGGATCCCGATCGCTGGATCCAACTGCAGCACGCGGTGGGTGAGGCGCTGGCGCGGCCCGAAGTCGCGGGCGTGATCGTCTCGCACGGCACCGACACGCTGGAGGAGACAGCCTGGTTCCTCGACCTGACGGTGGAGAGCGAAAAGCCGGTCGTCCTCATCGGCGCGCAGCGCAACGCCAGCGAGCAGGACTTCGACGGCCCGCGCAACCTGCTCAACGCGGCGCGCATCTGCGTTTCGCCTCAGGCGCGCGGAAAGGGCGCGATGATCGCGCTGAACAACCAGATCAATGCCGCTCGCGAAGCGGTGAAGACCCATACCTCCGACGTGGAGACCTTCCGGTCTGGCGACTTCGGGCTCCTCGGGGTGGCGGATTACGACCGCATCGTTTTCTATCGGGCGCCGCTGCGGCGGCAGCACGTCGGGCTGCGCGTGGGCGAAGGTCAGCACCTGCCGCGGGTGGACATCGTGCCGATGTACGGCGGCGCCGACGGCACCTTCGTGCGCGCTGCGTTGGCGGCAGGAGCGAAGGGCCTCGTGATCCAGGCGCTGGGCTGGGGAAACATGAATGTCCCGATGTTCGAAGCGGTGAAGGAGGCGATCGCCAAGGGCGTTCCGGTGGTCATCACGACGCGCGTGTGGAACGGGCGGGTGCTGCCCAACTACGGATTCCAGGGCGGCGGCAAGACGCTGCAAGAGGCGGGCGCGATTTTCGGGGACAACCTGTCGCCGCAGAAGGCGCGCATCCTGCTCATGCTGGCGGTGCAGACCACCAGCAATGCGCAGGAGATCCAGAAGCTGTTCGACCGGTAGCGTGGGATCGATGGACGAACGCTCACCCTGGCCTGCGGGGCGTCATTGCTCAACCTCGGAGCCCCGAGTTTACGCCAGAGCGTGGTGCGGCCGATCCCGAGCACGCGTGCAGCGTCGGCCTGGCGCCCGCCACAGGCCTCGAGCACGCGCAACACGTGCTCGTTCTCCACTTCGGAGAGGCTTCGAAGCGAAGGTTCACACGGCGGCGAGGGCGCAATCACCTCGCTCGGCAGGTGCTCGACATCGACGTCGCGGCCGCCGGAAAGCACTGCTCCATGGAGAACGGCGTTGGCCAACTCGCGAACGTTGCCGGGCCAGCGGTAGGCGAGCAGGGAAAGCGTCGCCCGTGCGGTGAAAGCGCCGCTTCGATGCCCCTCCTGCAAGAGAAACATCTCCGCCAGCGGCATGACGTCCAGGCGGCGTTCGCGCAGAGGCGGCAGCTCGAAGGAAAAGACCTTGAGCCGATAGTAGAGATCCTCGCGGAACCGATGGTCGGCGACACGCTGGCGCAGATCCTCGTGGGTGGCGCTGACGACGCGGACGTCGACACGGAAAGAGCGGGCCTCGCCGACCCTGCGGATTTCGCCGTCCTGCAGGACGCGCAGCAGCTTGGCCTGCAGCAAAAGCGGCATCTCGGCGATTTCATCGAGGAAGAGCGTTCCGCCGTCCGCCGCCTGGAAGACTCCTTGGGTCGAGCAGGTGGCGCCGGTGAAGGCGCCGCGCGCGTGTACGAACAATTCTGACTCGAGCAACTCGCCGGGAAGGGCAGCCACGTTGAGAGGCACGAAGGCGCGGGCCCGGCGCGGGCTGTTCGCATGCAGCGCGCGCGCGAGCACTTCCTTGCCGCTCCCGCTCTCGCCATGGATGACGACCGGCGCAGCCGATGCGCCGATTGCGGGAAGCTGCGCGAGAAGTGCGCGCATCGAGGCGCTCTTCGCGACCATCCGCGCACAAGTGCTGATGCCGGCCAGGCGAGGGCTCTGACGGCAATGGCCGCAGACGTCCCCGCTTTCGAACGGCGATTTGCAACCAACCGGTGAAACGTTCCGCATCGTCCCGAAGTGGAACGCAAGGAGGATGCCGAAGTCGCGCCCTCCTCGCAGCTGGTGCCTTCAGGCACGGCCCCCCGCTTGCATTGAGTCCATCTCAACGCAGCCCAGGGAGACGAAACATGCGCATCTCGAGGATCGCAGCCGGAGCCTTCGCCTTCGCCGCTGTCAGCGCAGTTGGCTTCTTCGCCGTCGGGAGACACCCGGCCGGCGGCCTCGCCGCGGCGGCGACGCCTTCACCGATCGATCAGATCATCCAGGCGCGCGGGCTGACGCCGGACGAGGCCGCGGCGGCGCTCAAGGTCTTCGTGCCGCCCGGCAAGTATGACGACTTCGTGATGATCACCTCGGGCGGCCACCGCGGCTCGGTGATGCTCTACGGCATTCCCTCGATGCGGCTCCTCAAGGAGGTCCCGGTTTACTCCCCCGACTCATGGCAGGGCTGGGCGCAGGGCGGGACCGACTCGATGGAGGTCCTCAAGAAGGGCTCGTTCGGGCCCGGGCTGCCCACGCTCACCTGGGGCGATCTGCACCACCCGCAGATCTCGCTGACCAACGGCAAGTACGACGGGGAGTGGATCGCCGTGTCCGACAAGGCCGCAGGCCGCGTCGGGATCATCTCGATGAAGGACATGAAGACCAAGACCATCTTCAAGACGCCCAACATCGTCAGCGATCACCACGCCGTCTTCACCGACGACAGCGACTGGCTGGTGCAGACCGCCTTCTTCCCCATGCCCTTCAATGAAAAGAATGGCTATGCGCCCATCGAGCAGTTCAAGGACAAGTACCGGGGCAGCGCCAGCTTCCTCAAGTTCGACCGCCAGAAGGGCGCCATCGAGGTGGCGAAATCGTTCCAGATTGAATTGCCCCCCTACTTCCAGGACCTGAGCATCCTTGGCCGCGGTCCCAGCGACGGGATGCTCTTCATCAACTCGATGGACACCGAGCTGGCCTTCGGCGGCGTTCTCGAGAAGCGGCCGCCCCTCGAGGTGGGCGCCTCGATGCACGAGATGGACTACCTGCACGTGATCGACTGGAAGAAGGCCCTGGCGCTGGCTGGCCAGCCGGGCAAGACCCATCTGGTGAACGGCATCAAGGTGATGACGCTCAGCACCGCGGTAGCCGAGGGACTGATCTATTACGTTCCCGAATCCAAAAGCCCGCACGGCGTCGATCTCTCTCCCGGCGGCGAGTACGTCATGGTCTCCGGCAAGCTCGACCCCCACGTGTCGGTCTTCAGCGTAGAGAAGATCAAGAAGGCCATCGCCGAGAAGAATGTCGAGGGCAAGGATCCCTACGGCATCCCCATCCTCAAGTACGACGCCTGCCTCGAAGCCCATGTCCAGGTCGGACTGGGCCCGCTGCACACTGTCTTCGACGACAAGGGATATGCCTATACCTCGCTCTTCCTCGACAGCGCGGTCGCCAAGTGGTCGATGGGCGGCGTTTACGCCGAGAAGAACAAGGAGAAGGAAAGCTGGAAGCTCGTTGACAAGGTCTCGATTCATTACAACATCGGCCATTTGCAGGCGCCGGGGTCGAATACCAAGCACCCCTATGGAAAGTATCTGGTCGCGCTCAATAAGTGGTCGGTGGATCGCTTTCCGCCGCTGGGGCCGTTGCATCCGCAGAATCTTCAATTGATCGATATCAGCGGCCCGAAGATGGTGCTGCTCAGCGACACGCCCACCATTGGCGAGCCGCACAATGCGCAGATCATGCCCATCGAATTGCTCCAGGCGTGGCGGACCTATCCGGAGACCGGCTTTGACTCGGCCAAGATGGCCCACAGCGCTTACGCCACGGCGCAGGGCAAGGAGCGGATCGAGCGCAAGGGCAACACCGTCACGGTGTGGGGGACGGTGATGCGCTCCCATTACACCCCGGACATCGTGCGGGTCAAAGAGGGCGACAAGGTCGTCTTCAACTGGACCAACGTGGAGACCGCCGAGGACGCGACCCATGGATTCGGCGTGCATGGCTACAACGTCAACCTCTCCATCGACCCGGGCGCGACCGAGCGGGCGGAGTTCGTCGCCACCAAGGGCGGCGTCTATCCCTATTACTGCACCGAGTTCTGCTCCGCGCTGCATATGGAGATGACCGGGTGGCTGCTGGTCGAGCCCGCGAGCACCAAGCTGGCGGAGAAATAGCCGTGGGCGAGGATGCCATGGTGCGCGGACCCGACTGGTGGGCGAGCCTCACGCTTGCGACCGTGGCTCTCCTCGCGCTTGGCTTCGCCTGGTTCGCGCCCTGGTGGGAGATGCAGGCGCGGGCCCCGCAGTACGGGCAGCGGACGCTCATCGTGCTGGTCAACCCGCGCGGCGTCGAGGGCGACGTGTTCGAGGTGGACACGCTCGGCCATTACGTCGGCATCCAGAAGATGGAGAATTTCGCTCCCTTCGAGCGGCGGCTGGCACCCTACGGGCTCGGTGCAGCCATCCTCGGGCTCATGACGGTTCCCTGGTTGCGGCGCCGCTGGCAGCGGCTGGCCGTGGTGTCGCCGGCCCTCTTGCTCCCGATCTTCTTTCTCATCGACCTCGATTGGACGATGGCACGCGCAGCCAACGACCGCGATCCGGACGCCGCCCTCAACCTCGTGCTCAAGCACGTCGACACCCGGCTGTTTGGCGAGTACATCCTCGCCCAGTTCAAGGTGACCGCCCGGCCGGGGATCGGCCTCTTCCTCGCGGGCCTCGCCGCGCTCCTGGCGGTGGGACTCATCTTCGCCGTGCCGCTCCGGCTGCGGCGACGATCCGGTCCGGCCAAGGTGCTGACCGTCGCCGCGGCCGCGGTCGCCGCTCTTCTTCTCTGGCTCCCTGGCCGGGCGCTGGCGGCGGAAGTGTTCGTCCCCGAAGGCCGCAGCGTCGCGACCGCGATCGAGGCGGCACGCGAAGGGGACACCCTCGTCATCTCCGGCCTTCACCGCGAGCGGTTGGCAGTGAAGAAGAAGCTGCAGCTGGTCGGCAGGCCCGGCGCCACGCTCGATGGCGAAGGCGAAGGAACCGTGCTGCGCATCGAGGCCGATGGCGTCACGGTCGAGGATCTCGTGGTGCGCGGCAGCGGCGATGTCTACAGCAAGGAAGATTCAGCCATCCGCATCGAGCATGCCGCGGGAGTGCAGCTGCGCCGGCTGCGCATCGACGACGCGCTCTTCGGCGTCTTCGCCCTGCAGGCCGATCGCTGCGTCGTCGAGGGCGTGGTGCTGAGCGGCAAGAACCTGCCCCCCATCCGCCGCGGCGACGGCATCCGCCTCTGGTATTCGAGCGGATGCCGGCTGGCCGGCAATGTCATCGACCAGAGTCGCGACTTGGTCATCTGGTACTCGTCGGGCACGCTGGTCGAGGACAACGTGGTGCGCCGCAGCCGCTATGGCCTTCATTACATGTTTTCCGACGACAACCTCTTTCGCCGCAATCGATTCGAGGACGACGAAGTGGGCGCGGTCATCATGTACAGCCACCGCATCACGCTGGAAGACAACGCCTTCTCCTTCGCCACCGGAGCATCCGCAAACGGGCTCATGGTCAAGGACGCCGATGACGTCTTCATCCGGGGCAACCGCTTCATCGGCAACGCCACCGCCATCTTCCTCGACGGAGCACCCCAGTCCCGCGGCGGAAAGCTGGAGGTGCGCGGTAACCTGATCGCGCGAAACGACGTGGGCGTGGCCCTGCAACCCAGCTCTCGCGGAGCCACCTTCTGGGAAAATGCCTTCATCGGGAATCGCGTCCAGGTGCAGGTCCAGGGCACCGGCACCGCTGAAGGGACCCGATGGGCGGTCGGTGGACGCGGCAACTATTGGAGCGACGCGCTCATCTACGATCGCGACGGCAGCGGCATCTCGGCGTTGCCCTACCGTCCCGAGAACGCCTACGAAGTCCTCGCCGACCGTTACCCGACGCTGGCGTTCTTTGACGCGACCCCCGCAGCCGACGCCATCGACCTCGGGGCGCGCCTGTTCCCGTTCTTTGCGGCGAGGGCGAAGATGACCGACCCACACCCGCTTTCGCGGCCGCCGCTCAACGACTGGACCTCGAGCCGGACGGAGAGCAGCGGCAACCTCGCCGCGGCCGGCGGCGGCCTCTTCGCAATCGCCGGTCTGCTCGCTTGGGGCGCACGGAGGATGTCATGATCGAGGTGCGCAACCTGCTGGTGGATCTGGGGGAGCGGCGGGTGATCGACGGCCTCTCCTTCTCGGTGAAGCAGGGCGAGGCTGTCGCCCTGGTCGGGCCCAACGGCTCGGGCAAGACCAGCGTGCTTCGGTGCCTGCTCGGCCTCCTGCCCTACCGGGGCCAGATCACCATCGGGGGACACGACGCCTGGCGCGAGCCGGTGGCGGCGCGCACGCTGGTTGGATATCTGCCGCAGCGATCGGCTTTCGGCGACGCCACGGCAGACGAGGCCCTTCGCTTCATCGCGCGCCTGCGCCGGCTCGATCCGAGCCGGACGGTAGCGGCGCTTGCGCGGGTGGGGCTGGCAGCTCACGCGCACGAGCGGACGCGGACCTTCTCCGGCGGAATGCAGCAGCGGCTGGCGCTGGCGGCGGCGCTCCTTTCCGATCCGCCCGTCCTTTTCTTCGACGAACCCACGGCCAGTCTCGATCGTGCGGGGCAGCAGACGTTCCTTTTGCTGGCGGAGGAGTTGCGCAGGGAAGGCCGGACGCTGGTGCTGGCTTCGCACCGCGCCGAGGAGATCGACCGGCTTGCGGACCGGGTCCTTACGCTGGACTCGGGAAGGCTCAGCGCCCAGCACGATGTCCTCGCAGGCGTGGTGCCGCTCTTCGGTCAGGTGGCACTGCAAGGCGGACCGCGATGAGGCTGCGGGAGACTTCGCTCATCGCCGGCCGCGAGGTGCGGGAAGCGCTGCGCAGCCGCTGGTTCGCAGCCGCGGCGGTGAGCTTTCTCCTGCTCGCGCTGGCCCTCTCCTGGCTGGGTCTCGCGGGCGCACAGCGCTCGGGCCTTGCCGGCTTCGACCGGACCACTGCGGCGCTCCTGAACCTGACCTTGCTCTTCGTGCCGCTCGTCGCGCTCAGCCTCGGTGGTCTGGGCGTGGCGGGCGAGCTGGAAGACGGCTCGCTGGCGCTGCTTCTTTCGCACCCGGTCACCCGCACCGAAGTGTACCTGGGCAAATATCTCGGCATGGTCGCGTCGATGGGCGCGTCCATCGTGGCCGGCTTCGGAGCTGCGGGCCTCGTCGTCGGTGTGCTGTCGGGAGGTGGCCAGGTCCGGCCCTTCCTCGAGCTGGTCGGACTCTCGCTGCTGCTTGCCGCTGCTTCGCTTTCCCTGGGAACCCTCATCTCGGTGATGACGCGCAGCCGCGCGCGCGCGGTGGGCGCGGCCTTTGCGGCCTGGCTGGCGCTGGTCTACCTCTGCGATCTGGGAGCCATCGGCCTCGCGGTGGCGCGCAACCTGTCGCCGGGCCAGGTCTTCGCGCTCTCGCTGGGCAATCCGGTCGAGCAAGCGCGCGTGCTCGGCACGCTGGCCCTGACCAATCGGCCCGAGGTGCTGGGGCCAGCCGGGCTCTTCGGCGCGGATCACTTCGGGCCGCAGGGGCTCACGCTCCTCCTCGTCTTTGCATTGGTTGCCTGGTCTCTGGGCCCGTTGATCGCGGGCTGGTCGATCTTTCGCAAAGCAGTGGTGTCATGAAACGCGGTGCGCTCATTGCCCTGGCAGCGGTGCTGGCCGTGCCCGCGGGCGTGCTGATCTTTGGCGGAAAGCCCGCCGGACGGCAGAGCGGTGCCGAGCCCATCGACTACCAACACGAGACCTGTGCGCGCTGCCACATGCGCTTCGCCACGCCAGGCTTTGCTGGCGAGCGGCGCGGGCGCGACGGCCGGCTGGCGAAGTTCGACGACGTCCGTTGCCTGCTCCAGGCGGTGGCCGGCGCGCATGAAGAGACGACCGATGTCTGGGTCGAGGACCACGAGGGTGGAGGCTTGATCCCCCTCGCGAGTGCGACGTTTGTACGGGGCAAGAGGCTGCAGACTCCGATGGGGTCCGGCATCGTCGCGTTCAAAAACCCGGCCGCTGCGGAACGGCTGGCCCGGGCGGCAATCGCCCAGGTCATTCCCCTGGAAGACCTGCTCCGCGATCGCTCACTGCTCGAATCGGAGGCGCGTCCATGAAGCTTGCCTATGCTCTGGTCGTTTCGCTGGGTGCAGCTTTTGCCCTGCGCGCAGAAGGCGGCCGGCCACCGCGTCCCATCACCGAGGCGGAGGTGAAGGCCGGCAAGCCGCTTTACCTGCGCGAGTGCAGCGCGTGCCACGGCGAGCGCGGTGACGGCGCCGGCCCTGCCGCGGCCTTCGTCGACCCCAAGCCGCGTAACTTCCTGCAGAAGCAATTCAAGTTCCGCACCACGCCCTCGGGCGAGGCGCCGACGACCGCCGACGTGTTGCGAACCATCGAGCGAGGTCTGCCAGGGTCGGCGATGCCCGCGTTCTCCTTCCTCCCCGAATCGGAGCGCAAGCAGATCGCCGCCTACGTCCTGAACCTCGCCGACCTGATCGACGACGGTGAGCCGGCGGCGATCGCCGATCCGGGCGTTGCCCCTCCGGCCACGCCGGAGACGGTGGCCCATGGCAAGGAGTTGTATGCGACGCAGGGCTGCCTGAATTGCCACGGCGTTCTGGGCAAGGGCGACGGGCCCGCGGCCAAGAGCCTCGCCGATGACGACGGACATCCCATTCCCGTCCGGGATTTCACCACCGGCGTCTTCCGCGGCGGGAGCGATCGCAAGGACCTCTATTACCGGTTCACCGTTGGAATGACCGGAACCCCGATGCCGTCTTTCACCGACGGTCCCGACGCGGACCGGTGGGCGCTGGTCGATTACGTTCTGACGCTGCGCGTGCCGCTCGCCGTCAAGCCGTTGCCTCAGGATCCGATCAAGGCAGGTCGTGAAATCACCGCCCGGTACAGTTGCCGGGGTTGCCACGTGCTCGACAACGGCAAGGGAGGAGCGGTCGGGCCCGACCTGCGCATTTCGGGTGCGAAGCTCTCGACGGATTGGGTGCGCGCTTTCGTCCAGGCGCCGCGCGAGGCAGGCAAGATCTATCCTTGGCGTGTCTGGCGCATGCCGCACCTGGGGGTGACAGCCGAGGAAGCCGAAGCCCTCGGCCGCTACCTGGCCGCGATGGGCCATCGCCAGCCCGGGCCCGCGTCGCTGCCCGATCTCGCCGCGGTCAAGCCGGCAATATTAGAGGAGGGCCAACTCTTCTTCACGCTCAAGTGCGCTCAGTGCCACGCGCTGGGCAAGTTGATCGAGACGCCGCTCGCCGCGCAGCAGGGACCCGATCTGATCCATGTCGCCGGCCGGGTGGATTACGGCTTCGCGCGCAAATGGATCCTCGATCCGAAGAAGGTCGACCCCCAAAGCCGGATGACCGTGCCGGGTCTCACGCCAGCGCAGGTCGAGGCGGTACAGGCGTTCGTCTGGAAAGCTTCGCTCGCAGCCGGCTCTGGCGCTGCCGCAGCCAAATGATGATCGACCGGAGGCAGGGACCCATCGAAGAGTATCTGCAGGAGGACCACCGGTTGCTGGATGAGCTGCGCTCCGCCGGCCGGTGGTGGGAATTTCGGGGAAGGTTGCTGCGGCACATCGGCCTCGAGGAGAAGCTGCTCTTTCCCGAAGCCCGCCGGCGGCGCGGCGGGCAGCCGCTTCCCGAGGTGGCGCGGCTGCACGAGGACCACGGCCTGCTGGCGACCCTTCTGGTTCCGCCGCCCTCGCCACAGATCCTCGAGGCCATCGAACGCCTGCTCAGGCCGCACAACGCGCTCGAGGAAGGCGAGACCGGGGTCTATGCGCAGTGCGATGCGCTCGCCGGCGACCAGGCGGCCGGGATCGCGGATCGCCTCCGGGCCGCGCCGACCACGCCGCAGCGGGAGAATCAGGACGGGCCGCTCGTTCGCGCGCAAGTGCAGCGGGCGCTGGAGACGCTGATGGCTCGCAACCGCTGAAGCGCCTTCTGTCGATCGACGTCGCTCTCATCGGTCGGGCGACCGCCGACGCAGTATGCGCGAAATGGCAAACGCGCAACCCAGCTGGTGTGCCGAGCGCATCCGCAGGCGCTTGACGGGAGTTACGCGAGATACTCCTCCTGCGAACGAAAGGTGTAACCAACACGCGCTGAGCGCCGTCGGGCGCAGGCGCGGCCGGCAGGTGCTCGCGTGGGATCGCTGACGCCCAGAGCTGCATCTGGTGCAGCGGCAGGAACGGGAGTAGAGGGCATGTCATCACGGGCTCCGTGACGCCGGGCGCTCGGCCTTCTCCCCTCCCAAGGATCCGCCATGCTCCTCTCCCTCGTTCTTTCGCTCCTCGCCGCCGCGCCCCAGGTGGGCTCGCCCAACACCGCTGTCGCCGACCCGGATGTCCCGCGGCCGGAGTCGACTCCCTGCCGGGTGACACTCTTCGATGGCGTCATGTTCGCCGACTTCTCCGGAAAGTCCTTCGGCTACACGCCGCCCTCCGGCTGCCCGGGACCGTGGGAGAAGATCGTCCTCGAGGGCGACTTCGCCGTCAGCGCCGGCCGGCAGTTCGATCGCACCGCGAACCTCTGGCTGGGCGGCGTCAACATCTTCTTCGGCACCACGCCCGAGCCGTCGCGCGACGACATCGCGCCGCTGCTCGGCGAGCGCACCTGGCACGTCGAGCGCGATCTCACCGACTACGCGCCGCTCTTCGCGGTCCCGCAGGCGGGTGAGGCGGACATCGGCAACCTCGTCAACTCCACCTATACCGGCATCATCACCGGCGCCGCGCGGCTCGTGTTCTACCCGCTGGAGCACGGCAGGACGCGCAGCGCCGACGTGGTGCTCCCGCTGTCGGCCGGCGCGAACGGCGGCACCGTGGGGCTCGGCTCGGGCGCCGACTCGCTGACGCGCACCTTCGCGCTGCCCCGCAACATCGAGCGCGCCTACCTCGACGTCGTGGCGGAGAGCCAGTCCCAGGACGAGTTCTGGTACCTGAACGTCCCCAACGATGTCGCCGCCGAGCTGGGCGACTTCGGCTGCACCTCGTTCCGCGAAACGCAGGTGGCGATCGACGGCAAGCCCGCGGGCGTCGCGCCGGTCTATCCGTGGATCTACACCGGCGGCCTCGATCCCTATCTCTGGCGGCCGATCCCGGGGGTCCAGGCGCTCAACTTCGTCCCGGTGCGCGTGGACCTGACGCCGTTCGCTGGCGTGCTCAGCGACGGCACTCCGCATTCGGTCGGGCTGAGCGTCACCAACGCCTGCAACTATTTCTCGGCCACGGCGACGCTCCTGCTCTACCTCGACCGCGGGTCGAGTCAGGTGACCGGCGCCGTCACTGCGAACACCATCGGCGCACCCGCGCCGGTCGTGCAGGAGAGCCTCGTCAATGGCAGCGACGGATCGATCAAGGGCACCATCACCGTGACCTCGAGGCGCAACTTCACCGTGGCGGGCTGGGTGAAGACATCGCACGGCAAGG
The DNA here is from genome assembly GCA_025350525.1 of Deltaproteobacteria bacterium. Lineage (GTDB taxonomy): Bacteria > Myxococcota > Myxococcia > Myxococcales > 40CM-4-68-19 > 40CM-4-68-19. Next base: position 1,651 of record JANXXR010000548.1, on the reverse strand, counting down.
TGAAGACGAGCATCGCGCAGTCGATCGGTTTCTCCAGCGTCCAGACCATCGACTACACCAGCGCGGCCTCGGTGCAGAACGCGCTGCAGAGCACCAGCATCGACTCGGTCACCACGCGGCGCGGAGGCGAGGCGAAGGAGACGGTTCGCGAGCGCCTGCGCTGGCCGCTCAAGCTCGACTCCGACCTCATCAACAACGCCGACGGCAGCTACACACAAGTGGTTTCGATCGACCAGGGCTACCAGCGCTCTGCCTCGCGGGCTCGCGAGGGCGACACCGTCTCGAGCTACGTGTCGAACCAGGTGAGCACCGGCGACACGCTAAGCCTTTCGCCGTTGTTCAGGGTCACTGGGCATGCGGGCGCGCGCAGCTCGCAGCACTATTTCGAAAGCGACTCCGAGGGCCGCTGCTATAGCCGCTCGATCGCGGCCGCACAGAGCAGCAGCGCGCCGTCCACGCACCCGAACACCGACGTGCTGGTGTCGATCGTCGACGGCCAGGGCTGCGAGGGCGACTAAGGAGCCCTGCGCGTCTGACCCGAGCCGTCCGGGACGACCGGGTGGCTCTGCGGCATCGCGCGCGTCTGGCTTGAATGATCTTTCTCGCCGCGAGCGCAAACAGTCCGAGCACACCCCGGAGACGAGCCCGACCACGGGTCCTGTGATTCGCATCATCAGCCGGGGAGCAGGTCACGAGCGAGCAAGCGGCGATGCCGCAGCGGGACTTGTTTCGGCCGCTCGCCGGACCTAAAGCGCCCTCGGGGATCCGCCCGCCCCACTTCCCGAGGAGGCAGTCCCATGAAGGCGCTCCCCCGCATTCCACGAACAGGCCTCTGGACAGCAGCCGCTTTTCTCGCCGCCCTGGGCACCCTCGCGGGACACCAGGGTTTCGCGAACTCGGCTTCGGTCCGCACGACAGTGACGATCACCGAGGCCACCAATTCGGCGGCCACGGTCTCGCCCGACCACCGCACCATCATCATGGATGTCCAGGGCGTGCTCTGGTCGTTCGATTTCTCGGGCGGCAGTGGCACGCAGCTGACCGATGCGCTGCAGGAGGCGGCGCGGCCCGACTTCTCGCCCCGCGGCGATCTGGTGGCCTTCCAATCTTACGCAGGCGGCACGTTCCACATCTGGGTGATGAGGCCCGACGGCAGCGGCGTCCGGCAGATCACCACCGGCCACGGCGACGATCGCGAGCCGCGCTTCTCGCCGGATGGCACCCGGATCGCCTTCGCCTCCGATCGCGCCTTCAATGGAAGCTACAACATCTGGGTCGTCGAGCTGGCCAGCGGCGCGCTCACGCAATGGACCAACACCGGAGGGGTGACGACGCCGCCGACGCCGGCGTCCGTCGATGAATTCGAGCCGACCTGGTCGCCCGACGGCACCAAGATCGCGTTCGTGGTCGGCTCGGGAGCAAACGGCACCACCATCCAGGCGCGCGACGCAGCCGGGACGCAGACGGTGCTCGTCACCGCCGCGCCGGGCACGCGGGTGAATTCCCCCTCGTACTCCCCCGATGGCGCGCGGGTCGCGTATCTCCAGTTCGGGAGCAACAAGAGCAACCTGATGGTCAATCAGGTGAAGGTCGCGGCCACCGACGACGCGTTCCCGTTCTTCCCCCAATGGCTGTCGAACGATCAGCTGCT
>JANXXR010000453.1 GCA_025350525.1 Deltaproteobacteria bacterium | reverse complement strand
TCAGCTGGTGATCCTCGGCGCGCATCTCCACCGGCCCGAAGTATCCCTCGATCTTCATTCCTTCGAGGGCGCGGGCCACCTTGGCGGGTTCGGTGCTCTTGGCCTGGTTCATCGCCTTCTCCAGCATCTCCAGCGCCAGCGGGAGGTCGAGGGTGTACGGGTCCTCGGCCGGGCCGTACTTCTGCTTGAACTCCTCGACGTAGGCGTGGGTCCTCTTCCCCGCGCCGCTGGGCGCGTAATAGGAGACGATCTTGACGTGGTCGAGGCCGGTCTCGCCGATGGCCGTGGGCGCGCCCACCACGCCCGCATAGAAGGTATAGAAATCGACCTTGAGCCCCGCGCCCTTTGCCGCCTTGATGAGCAAGGCGAGATCGGTGCCCCAGTTTCCGGTGATCACCGTATCGGCGCCCGACGCCTGGATCTTGGCGACATAGGGCGAGAAGTCCTTGACCTTGGCCAGGGGGTGCAATTCGTCGCCGACGATCTCGACGTCGGGCCGCTTCTGCTTGAGCAGCTCCTTGGCGGTCTTGGAGACTTGATGCCCAAAGGAGTAATCCTGCCCGATGATATAGACCTTCTTGATCTGCTTGTTCTTCTCCATTGCCGCCACGATGGCATTGAGCTTCATGTCGCTGTTGGCGTCGAAGCGGAAATGCCAGAAGCTGCACTTGGAGTTGGTGAAGTCGGGATCGACGGCGGCATAGTTGAGGAAGAGGACGCTCTTGTCGGGATTGCGCGCGTTGTTCTTTTCGATTCCGTCGATGAGCGCCGCCGCCACGCTCGAGCCGTCGCCCTGCACCACGTAGCGGACCCCGTCGTCGATGGCGCGGCCCAGGAGCGTCAGGCTCTCTTGCGGCGAGAGCTTGTTGTCGGTGGCCACCACCTCCAGCTTCTGGCCGAGGATGCCGCCCCGGGCGTTGACGCGCTGGACGGCGAACTGCAGCTCGCGCAGGCCGTGATCGCCGGTGGCGGCCATCAGCCCCGAGAGCGGATCGATGTAGACCAGCTTGATCTGCGCGCGGGCCGGGCCGGTGGCGGCGGCGAGGAGGAGGAAGAGCATCCAGGTCTTGGGCAGGTTCATGGCGTTACCTCGGACTCCCAGGGGCCGCGGACGCTACCACGACCGTGGAAGAGGGGCAGCCGCGCCCTGCCCGCCCTGAAATCCCCATCCACCGCGTCGCGTTTTCATGGCGCCGATTGCTCCTCGTGCGCAGGATGAACAGAGCTGTTTCGCCGGAGACTTCAACCCATGCAGATTAGCGTCGGCTTCGAGCTGGTCTACCAGTGCCCGCAGCCCACCCCGATGATCTTCAACCTCAACGTCCACTTCACCCGGGTGGGCGACCTGGTGGGCCGCGATGACCTGGTGATCGACCCGGCCGTGCCGGTGTCCGCCTACCGCGACAGCTTCGGCAACTGGTGCACGCGCATCGTCGCGCCGGCGGGCCGCACCCGGGTCACCGCCAACGCCCTCGTCAACGACAGCGGCCTCATCGACCCCATCGTCCCCGGAGCACAGCAGATCCCCGTGCCCGACCTGCCCGAGGAGACGCTGCTCTTCCTCCTCGGCAGCCGCTACTGCGAGACCGACCGCCTCTCCGAAACGGCCTGGAGCCTCTTCGGCAACGCGCCCACCGGCTGGGCCCGCGTGCAGGCCGTCTGCGACTGGGTCCACAACCACATTTCTTTTGGTTACCAACACGCGCGCATGACGCGGACGGCGCTCGAGGCCTACCAGGAGCGCACCGGCGTCTGCCGCGACTACGCGCACCTGGCCGTCTCCTTCTGCCGCGCCCTCAACATCCCGGCGCGCTACTGCACCGGCTACCTGGGAGACATCGGCTTGCCGCCGCCCTACGCCCCCATGGACTTCGCCGCCTGGTTCGAGGCCTTCCTCGGCGGCCGCTGGTATACGTTTGATCCGCGCAACAACGCCCCGCGCATCGGCCGGGTGCTCATCGCCCGCGGCCGCGACGCCTCGGACGTGGCGCTGAGCAGCACCTTTGGGCCGAATACGCTGACCAGCTTCAAGGTGTGGACCGACGAGGTCCGCCCCGCCGCTACTTCCGCTTGAGCGAAACTTCCACCGAGAGCGTCTCGCCGCCGCCGCCGACGTAGAGCGTGCCCGAGGTGGGCGTGGCGTCGGTGTAGTTGCGGCCGGCGGCCACGCGAACGTGATCGGTCTGGGTGAGCACGCCGTTGGTGGGGTCGAAGCCCTTCCAGCCGACCTCCGGCAGGTAGACCTGCACCCAGGCGTGCGAGGCGTCGGCCATGCGCGCGTTCTCCGCCTTCTCGCCCGTGAAGAGGTAGCCGCAGACGTAGCGCGCCGGCACGCCGATGAGCCGCGCCAGGCAGATGAAGAGGTTGGCGAAGTCCTGGCAGACGCCGCGCCGGTTGACGAAGACGTCGAAGGGCGAGGTGGAGAGGCTGGTCGATCCCTGCCGGTATTGGTAATCGGTGAAGATGGTCGCATTGAGATCGAGCAGGGTATCGAGCAGCTCGTAGTCGTTGCGCGAGGCGAAGCTCATCGCGTAGTCGGTGAGCTCGGCCAGTTCGCTCTCGGGCAGCTCCGGAGGCAGCAGGTACGGCTGCAGGATCTGCCGCTGCCAGGGCATCCAGACGAGCGGAATGGTGGAGCGCACCCGCGCCGGCCGGAAGTCGAGCGGCTCGATGTCGAGCAGCTCCACGTCGGAGTGGGCCTCGATGGCCAGCTCGGTGAAGGGCGTCTCCAGCATCAGGCGCCGCACGCGGTTGCCGAAGACGTCCTCGAAGTCGCGCTTCTGCCCCGGCACCGAGGCCTGCACGGTGCAGGCGTGCACCGTCTGCAGGCGGTCGTGCATGGGAAAGAGCCGCAGCACGTGCGCGCTGCGCTCCACCTGCTTCACATACCGGTAGACGGTGCGGTGGAGCACCTGGTAGCGGCGCACCTCGGCGCGGGTGGTGGTGTGCAGCGGGCGCGCGCGGGGCACGAAGACGGCGGGGGGCGAGGTCATGCCCAGCGGCATCTGGCCCGGAGGCGGAGGGGCCGCGGCCTGCGCCGACTGCGACTGGACCTGCGGCGGAGGCGGGTGCGCAACCAGGGTTCCCTGCGCGAAGAGCGCATGCGGCGGCGCCGCCGCGGGCTCGGCCGGCCGGGTACCGAGCGCTTCGGGCCCCAGCTCGGCGCGCACCAGCCCATGGCGGACGATGAGCAGGTGCCCGGGCTGCAAGCGGAGGAAGTCGGTGCGGTCGCCCGACACCGCGGTGAGCGGGTTGGAGCTGACGACGATGCCCTTGCGCCCGCGATTTCCGCGCCGGGTCAGGTCGATGGTGACGTCGTTGTCGCCGAAGGCCAGCAGATCGTGGGGCGGCAGGATTTCCCAGATGTACGCCTCGCCCTGCCCGCGCCGGTCGGCGTAGATGGCGAGGTCCTGCCCGTCGGAGAGCGCGGTGGTGAGGCCGCCGTGGCGGTTGAGATCGTGGAACCAGGAGAGCAGCACCTTGGGCGGCACCTCGCCCAGGCTGCGGAAGCCGCAGTCGGCGATGCGCGCCAACAGGTCGCAGAGGATCTGCTCGGTGTCGGTGGAGCCCACCGGCTCGAACTGCGAGGTGAGGGCGAGCTTGCGCTCGAGGCTGCCGCTGTGGGCGATTAGCCAGTCGCGCCGGCCCCACGAGCGCTGGAAGGGCTGCGTGTTGGCCTCGGTGATCGCGCCCCAGATGGCGGTGCGCACGTGCATGAGGAAGATCGACGACTCGAGCCGCTCCCACGCCGAGACCAGCGCGCTGCGCAGGCTGCCCTGCGAGGGCGCCGCCTCCTTGAGGACCAGGGCGGCGGGCTCTCCGCCGGGATAGCAGGCGATCCCCCAACCGTCGGGCGGAGTGCGGTCGGGGTCGAGGCAATGGAGGTCGAACGCTGGGGTCAGCGAGGCCTCGAACGACATTGCGAGCAGGTTTGGCATGCGAAGGTGAGGATGTTACTCGGTTGGAGTTTTGGAACCCCGCGATTCGACGCGCCGCGACTTCTTCATGGCAGTTCGTCCGGCTGGGGGGGCGGCCGGTCGAGAGGCAGCCTGCGCAGATCGAGCGTCCACGGGGCGTCCCGGTGCTGCGCGGCAGGAGCGGCGGCGACGGGCCAGGGCAGCGCTCCCTCGGTGGTGAAGCGCTGCGCCCGCCGCGAGGCCGACTCGAAGCGGGTGAGCGGCTGCGCGTCGTAGGCGCGGCCCTCGGGATGCCAGACGTGGTAGGCGCAGGCGCCCAGCGACCTCCGCGCCCAGGCATCGACGACGTCGAGGCGGATGGGGTGGTGGATCCCCAGGTGAGCGTGCAGGCTGTGCGGAGGCGCCCAGGCGCGGAAGCGGACGCCCGCCGCGCCCTCGCCGGCGCGCCCCGTCGGCCGCAGCTGGAGGAGGTGGCCGTTGACGAGGATCTGATGTCTGCCCGGCACCAGGCCCTCGCAGCGCACCTCGATGCGCTCCACCGATGAATCGACGTAGCGCGAGGTGCCGCCGCCCGTCGGCTCCTCGCCCAGCACGTTCCACGGCTCGAGCGCGTTGCGCACTTCCAGCAGCACCGGCCCCGCCTGGAGCTGTCCGGCCACCGGGCAGCGCAGCTCGAGGAAGGCGCGGTACGCCTCGGCCGGATGCGGAAGCCCGCGCTCCTCGAGAAAGGCGAGGACGTCCTCGAAGTCGCGCCACATCCAGGTCGGCAGGAGGAAGCGGTCGTGCAGCTCCTGGCCCCAGCGCACCAGGGGCGCCCGGTACGGCTCCTGTGCGAAGGCGGCCACCAGCGCCCGCACCAGCTCGGTCTGCGCCACCATCATGCGCGGATGCGGCGGCATCTCAAAGGCGCGCAGCTCGACGATGCCCTGGCGTCCGTGCGGCGTGCGCCAGTCGAAGAGCTTGTCGATGCAGATCTCCGCCCGGTGGGTGTTGCCGGTGACGTCCACCAGCAGGTGACGGAAGAGCTGGTCGGCGAGCCAGGGCGGCGGCGGCGCGCCCTTCTTGTCGCCGTCGAAGGCGCGGGCGAGCGCGATCTCCATCTCGTAGAGCGCGTCGTGCCGGGCTTCGTCGAGGCGCGGCGCCTGCGAGGTGGGGCCGACGAAGAGGCCGCTGAACAGATACGAGAGCGACGGATGGTGCTGGACGAAGGTGAGCAGGCTCGCGAGCAGGGCCGGGTCGCGCACGAACGGGCTTTGCAGCGGCTTGGGCCCGCCGACGGTGATGTGGTTGCCGCCGCCGCTCCCCGCCTGCCGTCCGTCGAGCAGGTACTTCTCCGCCGAGAGCCCGACTTTGAGGGCAGCTTCGAAGACGGTCTCCACCAGCGCCGCGTGCTCGGCGAAGCTGGCCACCGGCGGCAGGTTCACCTCGAGAACGCCGGGGTCGGGCGCGACCGACAGCTCGATGAGGCCGGGGTTGCGCGCCGGCGGATAGCCGTCGAGCAGCACCGGGGCAGAGGTCCGGGCGCGGGCCTCGTCGATGATGGTGATCAGCCGCAAGAAGTCGTTGGCCGACGGCAGCGGCGGCAAGAAGACGCAGAGCACGCCGCCGCGCGGCTCGACGCAGAGCGCGGTGCGGACGGCTTCGCTCTTGGGCTGCGGAAGCTTCTGCTTGCGGGGCGGGGCGAGCGGCGCGCCGGGAGGAGCCGAGGCTTCCCGGCGGGCGCGGCGCTGCTCTTCCTTCTCCTGCGCCTGGGCGGCAGCTTCCGGCCCGCGCGGGTCGAGGGGCGCGAAGGGCTCCTCCTCGGCGGCGAAGGGCGGCGCCGCGCCGCCGAGCGAGGCGAGCGGCAGGCGCAGCCCCATCGGCGAGTCGCCGGGCAGCAGATAGAGGCGGCCGCGCCGGAAGGTCCAGCGCTCGCTGACGAAGACTCCCTCGCGCGCCGCGAGCGGAAGCACGAAGCCCGCGGGAGTCGCGAGCCCTCGATCGAGGACGCGCGCGAGCCGCCGCCGCTCCTCGGGGTCGCGCAGATCGGCCGCCAGCGGATCCTGATCGACGGGCAGCGAGGCCTCGTCCTGCAGGTGGCGCCAGGGATCCTCGCTGGCCTCGTGCACGAAGCCTGAGACGCCCAGCCCGGCCGCGATCGCCTCGCACAGCTTCTGCGCGAGCGGCACCAGCTTCGCGTCGGCAGCGCCCTGGGCGAGCCCCGGCTGCTGCGGCCAGGCGCCGTCCTCCCGCGCGCTCCAGAGCGGAGCGCCGTCCTTCCTTCCGATCAGCGCGAGCGTCCACCGCGGCAGGCTCTCGCCCGGATAGTGCTTGCCCTGCCGCAAGAGCAGGAGGCCGCCGGGGCAGAGCCGCTGCTGCAGCTCGCGCGAGAGCGAGAGCCCCTGCTCCCACTTGGTGGTCCCGAGCGCGTCGGTGTTCCACTCGGGCCGCTCGGTGTGCAGCCGAGAGTTGAAAGTGGGCTCGCCTCCACAAGTCAGCGCGACGCTCATGGAAGCCAGCTTCGCGTCGGTGGCCGCGCCGGCGGCGCGCAGGGCCTCCCAGGTCTCCTCGGTGAAGGGCGCGGTGGGCCGCACCTCGTGGCCGAGGCGGCCGATGCGCATCTCGAATTCCACGCCCTCGGCGCTGATGTCGCTCACGCCCTCGACCGGCGCAGCCAGGACCGGCAGCGCCGTGCAGGCGAGCGGGATGTGGCCTTCGCCGCAGAGCAGCCCGCTGGTGGCGTCGAGGCCGATCCAGCCGCCGCCCGGCAAGAAGACTTCGGCCCAGGCGTGCAGATCGACCACGTCGCGCGAGACGCCCTTGGGCTGGTCGGGCAGCATGCCCTCGTCGGTGAGCTGGACCAGGTAGCCGCTGACGAAGCGCGCCGCGAAGCCCCTGCTGCGCAGCGCCGCCACCAGCAGCACCGCCGAGTCGCGGCAGCTCCCCCGCCCGTGGTGCAGCGTCTCCTCCGGCGTCCAGACGCCCGCCTCCTCGCGGATGACGTAGCGGACCCGCTCGTGCACCAGGCGGTTGAACTCGACGATCATCGGGACGGTGCGGCCCTTGCGCGGCAGCGTCTCGAAGAACGCGGCGGCCAGCTCGCCGCAGGCGAAGGCGGGGTCGCTGCGGTCGAGGTAGGCGGCCAGATCGCCCGCGAGCGGCCCGTACTCGAAGGGCGAGTCGTCGGCGAAGGCGTCGAGGGTGAAGTCGAACGGGTTCACCGGCCGGATGTCCACCGCCAGCTCGACCGCGACCTCCAGCTCCAGCACCGGCGAGTTCCAGGTGGCGCGGGCGAGGTGATTTCCCGCCGGGTCCTGCTGCCAGCGCAATTCTCCCGGCGCGGTGACCCGCAGGCTGTAGGTCTCGACGTGCGCCTTGGCGTGCGCAGCCGGACGCAGCCGGATCAGGTGCGGCCCGAGCACGGCGGGGCGCGGATAACGGTAGCGGCTTCGATGCTGGAGGAGGACGCGCACCGTGTACATCTAACGTAGGCGCGGGCGGAAAGGGCAGCCCGTTGCGCGGGACTGTCCGCCTACTGGCGGCGCCGGTTGCGTTCTTCCTCCACCTGGTATTGCCGGACGACCGATGCATGCCAGGCAAAGACCTCTTCGCGGGCGCTCGCCACGCGGTCCGGATAGAGGTCGGCCAGGTTCACGCGCTCGCCGGGATCGTTGCCCAGGTCGAAGAGCTCCGGGCCGCGCCGCCAGTAATGGTCGATGTATTTCTCGCGGCCCTGGATGCGCACCAGGCACGACTCGTCCTGCAGGCAGGTGGCCATCACCGGGCGTTCCGGGGTGGGGACGAAGAGCGAGGTGCCGGGCAGGTGGCCCTCGACCCGGAAGTCGAGCGCCTCGAGCAGCGTGGGCAAGAGGTCGAGCTGGGTGCGCGGCTCGCTGATCCGGCCGGGCGGGATGCGCAGCCCCGACGGGTCATGGATGAGGAAGGGGATGTGCAGGGCCTCGTCGTAGGGCACGTTGTTGTGCCCGCCCAGGCCGTGCTCGAAGAAGGCCTCGCCGTGATCGGCGATGACGACGAAGAGGGTGTCGTTGAAGCGCCCGGCCTCCCGATAGAGGTCGAAGAGCGAACGGAGAAAGATGTCGTCGGCGCGAACGGCGTTGTCGTAGCAGTTGACCTCGGCGTCGCCGTCGAAGGCGACGAAGCCGTGGCGGGTGAGCGGCTGACAATGGTAGTGCGCGTTGACGGTGAGATAGGCGGCGAGGAAGGGGCCCTTGGGGTGGGCCAAAAGCCAGCGCCGCGTCGGGGCCAGGAGCGAGTCGTCCTCGGGCCCCAGCACGTTGGGCTGCTCGAGGCCGAGGGTGTCGGCGGGGCCCGGGGCGACGTACTGGCGAAAGCCCATCTCGTAGGCCATCCCGATGCGGTCGTCGAGGCGCTGGTTGGCGGACTGGAAGTATACGGTCGTATACCCCTGGTCGTCGAGGAGCGCGGGCAGGCAGCCGTAGAGCAGGCCCATCGCCCGGGACTTCACCAGGACCGAGTGCGCGGGCTCGAGCCCGCAGAGCACCGCCACCAGCGCCTTGGGCGTGCGGGTGATCACCGAGTAGGCGTGCTCGACCAGCAGGCTGCGGTGCGAGAGCTCATCGAGGAACGGGGTGGTCTTCAGCGCGGGCGCGTACGGGGTGGTGCTGGCGGCCCGGGTGGATTCGAGCACGACGATGACCACGTTGCGGGGCGCCCGCGCGCGCACCCTGACGATGTGCCGCTCGAAGGGGCGCAGGCCCTGGACGTGCCGGGCGCGGGTCGCCGGATCCTGCGTCCACGAGGCGATCAGCGTGGTGGCGAGGTTGATGGCCGGATCGCGCCGGGCCATGGCGTCGAGCCTGGGGTCGGCGAAGACGAGGGCGCCCATGGCCGCGATGGGGATGCCGCCCAGCAGCAGCA
>JANXXR010000442.1 GCA_025350525.1 Deltaproteobacteria bacterium | reverse complement strand
CTGGGTCTGCTGGAAGGCGCTGGCGTTGCGGTAAATGCCGAACCGCACATGCCCGCCCAGCTGCTGCCACTGCCGGACCAGGCCGACCTCGGCGATGTCGCCCACCAGCGGGCCGGCGCTGCTGGGTCCGATCACCAGGTCGTGCGCCAGCGTCAGCGAGATCGCGGTGGTCGGCGTGTAGCTCTCGAGCCCCATGCGCAGGACCGGCTGGGCGACGTCCCGCGCGCCGCCGGTAAGGAGCAGCCCGCCGCCCCGCGCGAAGACGTTGGCGTACGGCGTCAGGTCGTAGGTGTAGCCGACCAGCGCCGAGTGGGCCTCGTCGAGCAGCCCGCCCGGGGCGCCCTTGGGAGCGCGCGGATTGGGCGCCGCGCCCACTCCGAAGAAGAGTTGCTCGCGCAGGCCCACGTCCCACTTGCCGCGCGGCGTGGTGCGGAAGGCGTATTTGACGGACGGCGAGATGATGTAGCCGTTGCCGGGGTCGCCGGCGCCGAAGGCCAGGGCCTGCGTGTCGAGGCCGTAGTCGAGCTCCGAGTGGCCGCTGAGCGCGTGACGGACCTCGCCGGCGAACTTGGCGACGAAGATCTGCGTCTGCCCGGGCCGCAGCAGAAGGCCGAGGCCCGCGATGGAGAAAGGATCCTGCGCATAGGTCGCGCTCGAGCGGATCAGCAGGCGATCGCGCGTCGAGAGGTGGACCTTGGTGCCCAGGGCGCAGGTCTCGTTGCCGGCGAAGCCGCTCGAGGAGAGCCCGAACTGCTGCGGGTGGGCCAGCCGCGCGATGCCCGCCTGGCAGTCGAGGTCCATGTGAAGGTCGTGCTCGCCGAAGAGGTCGAGCTTCAGACCCGGCGCCACCTGCCCGAAGCCGTCGGTGCCGACCGTTCCGCTTCCCGGCACAAAGCCGAGCGTGACGTTGTCGTCGTAGCCCGCCATCATCGAAATCCGCGGACGGAACTCGACATAGACCTTCGCGCCCGCCCCCCCTGCCGCCAAGAGGGCGGCGAGGGCCACGTGCAGCGCGAGTTGTGTGCGCGTGGCCATCGTCATCACCTAAGGAACCACCACAGTGTCGCCGGGCCCGAGCGAGACCTTGCTCTTGCCGTCGACCAGGTCGTCATAGGCCACTGCAACCCGCCGGCCGTCGGCGTGCAGGACCTTGATGTCGCCGCGGTCGGCGAACTCGGCCAGCCCGCCCGCCATCGCCAGCGCCTGCAGCACGTTCATGCTGCTGCGCAGCGGGAAGACGCCCGGGTGACCCACCATCCCGGTGACGAAGACCTTGGCGCCGTTGACGTCATGGATGATGACGGTCACGCGCGGGTCCCGCACATAGGAAGCGAGCGCCTTTCCGACGTTGGCCTCCAACTCCTGGGGCTTGAGGCCCTCGGCCTGGACGTCGCCCAGGAGCGGCAGCGTGATCTTGCCGTCGGGCCGGACGGGCACCGTGCGCGAGAGCTCGGGCTCCTTCCAGACCGAGACCTCGACCACGTCCTCGCGGCTCATCCGGAACTCCGACATCTGCTGAACCTGGTCGTCCTCCCGCACCGCGTGGTGCGAGCAGGCCGTCGCAGAAAGAGCCAGAGCCGCCATCGAAAACCAGACACCCTTCGCCATGCTTCCTCCCTCACCCGCTGAAGGCGGGCTCGACCGCCGCGAACTTGAGCACGCTGCGTGCCAGCGCCAGCTGGACTCGGCTACCTGCTCCCTGTGCTCTGTCTGCAGGCGACAGGCCAGCCAGCCGGGCATGCGCTCCTCCGCTGGAAAAGGATTTCCATTCCCCCTTCGTTCCGCATCCGGGAAAAACAATTCCCACTCCTTTTGCGGCATCGCTCTCGGCAGCAGTTGGCGCGCTTCTCGCTAAGGACCTTTGGCAGGCCGCGTGTTCGGGAGCGCGGACAACTGGGGAAGGGGTTCACGGATGTTCCGGACCATCGCAGCTGCCGCCATCGTCTTCGCCTTTGCAGCCTTCGCGCTTCATCACTCCACCGTCGCCGGGCCGCTCGAGGAGCCATTGCTCCTGCTCTTCATGGGCACGCTCTTCCTGGTGGTCGGGAAGCTCTTCTCCGGTCCTGAGCGGACCGACCAGGTGGTGGAGCCGGCGCTGATCGAGCGCAGCATCTGAGAGATAGGCCTCAGGCTTCAGGTTTAGGGCAGCGAACTTTCTATCGGCGCACCGCGAATTCCGTCGCGGCGCGCCCTTTGCTTTTAAGCCTGAGGCCTGAGGCCAAGCCTGAGGCGTCAGTCCTGAGGCCTGAGGCCTGACGCCTGCCTCTACGCGGTCTCGGAGCTGGAGGTCTCTCCGGCCACAATCCCCAGCGGCTGCCGGGCCAGCTCTTCCTGCAGGCCGGCGGTGATGCGCGGATCGGTCAGCCCGCAATCCTTGATCTTGTAGAGCAGCGCCTTGTAGCTGATCTGCAGGCGCACGGCCGCCTTCCGCTTGTTCCAGTTGGTGCGCGCCAGCATCGAGCTGATCGCCTCGCGCTCGGCCCGCAGCGCCGCCTGCCGCGCGATGTCCTTGAGCGACACCGTCTCCGCCATCGGCAGCACCTGAGCCTGGACGGCCGGCGCCACCGGCGCGACGCCCAAAGGCGGCGTGGAAGAGTTCCTCTGCCCCTGGTTCGAGGGAGGCAGCGATCCTCCCGCTGATCCCTGTTGGTGCTGGACCTGCATCGCCGGACGGCGGTTCACCGCGGCTGCCAGCTCGTCGAGCACGTACTTCTCGTCGCGCAGCACCACCAGGCGCCGCACCAGGTTCTCCAGCTCGCGGACGTTGCCCGGATAGTCGTAGTCCACCAGGCGGCGGACCACCTCGTCCGAGAAGAGCATCATCCCCTGCTTGTACTTGCTGCCGTACTTGTTGCGAAAGTGCTCGATGAGGCCGGGGATGTCCTCCTTGCGATCGCGCAGCGGCGGCACCAGCACGCTGACGACATTGAGCCGGTAATAAAGGTCCTCGCGAAAGTTGCCGCGGGCAATCTCGTCTTCGAGCACGCGGTTGGTGGCGACCACGACCCGCGCGTCGGCCTTGAGCGGGCGCTTGCCGCCGACCCGGTAGTACTCCTCGTCCTGCAGCACTTGCAGCAGCTTCGCCTGCAGCGCCGGGTGCATCTCGCCGATCTCGTCGAGGAAGATGGTCCCCTTGTCGGCCAGCTCGAACTTGCCCGGCTTCTCGCTGGTGGCGCCGGTGAAGGCGCCGCGCTCGTGGCCGAACAGCTCCGATTCCAGAAGCTCGCTGGGCAGCGCCGCGCAGTTGATCTTGACGAAGGGCTTGCCGCGTCGCGGAGAGCGCTCGTGGAGCGTGCGGGCGATGCCTTCCTTGCCGACTCCGCTCTCGCCGCGGATGAGCACCGGCACGTCGGTCTCGGCGACGCGATCGACCATGTCCCAGATGCCCAGCATGGCCGGGCTGGAGGCGACGAAGTCGGCGGGAACGCCGCGGCGCTGTCCGTCGAAAGCGGGGCGCGGAGACACGGCCACCACCGCCGCCATCACTGGGGCCGGCGGCGCCGAAGGGCGCACGGCAGGGATGATGGTCACCGCCTGCGGCTCGTCGGCAGACGGAGGGCGGGAAGCCAGGCTGCAGCGGTCGATGGCCTCCTTCAGCTCCTCCGGCTCGATGGGCTTGACCAGGTAGTCGCTGGCGCCGAGGCGCATCGCCTTGACCACCGCTTCCTTCTCGTCCATGGCCGAGAGCGCGATGACCGGGGCCGTTCCGCCTTCAGCCCGGTAGCGGCGCAGGACCTCGAAGCCGTCCATTCCCGGCATCCGCAGATCGAGCAGCACCGCCTGGGGCGGCGCGGCGGCTCCGGCCAGCCACTCGAGGCCGGCCTTGCCGTCGGCCATGGCGAAGGCGTGGAAGCCGATGCGCGCGAGGAGCTCGACGAGGATCTCGCGGGCGGCTTCGTCGTCGTCGATTACCAGCACCTGGTTCGGTCGCTGCGTCATTCTTACCCTCACCCCGAATCGACCGGTTGGATCCCAACACTGCCCGGTCAAAGTTTCCGTCCCTGCCCCCACCGCACTGCTTTCAAGCAGCAGACGAGCAAGCGTTGTGCCAGCGGTGGGGAACGCAGCGGACCATCAGGGCACCCGGTTCCACAACTTGCGAAGCGCGGCGTTCACCGGCCTCTGGGCTTCGAGGTTGACTGCATGCCCGACGTCCGGAAGGACGAGCAGCTCGGCGCCCCGGATCAGCCGCGCCAGCTCTTCCCCGTTCGCCAAGGCGGAGAGCTGGTCGAGGGCGCCGTGGATCACCAGCGCAGCCGTGTCGAGCGCGCCGAGGCGGTCGCGGGCGTCGTGCATCAGCGCCGCGTCCACCTGGCCGAGAAAGCCCGCCGTGGGTTGCATCGGCTGGGCACGGGCAAAGCGCAGCGCCGCGCGGATGCCAGCCTCGCCGCGCCAGAACCGGTCGGTGAACAGCCACGCATAGGCTTGCTGCTCCCAGGCCTCGCGCAGCTCTTCTGAGGTGGTGGTCAGCGGATAGAGCGTGCGCCAGGCCTTGAGGAGCGCCCGGCTGCGCGGCTCCTGCGCAGCAAAGGTGGCCAGGAGCGCAAGCGATCGCACGCGGTCCGGATGCGCCAGCGCCAGCTCCTGCGCGACCGCGCCGCCCAGCGAGAGTCCGACCACGTGGGCACGCTCTACGCCGCAGGCGTCGAGGACGGCGACCGCGTCCTCGGCCAGCTGCCGGGTGGTGTACGGACCCGGCGGCGACTCGCTCTGGCCGACGCCGCGGGCGTCGGGCGCGAGGCTGCGGTGGGTCTGCGAAAAGTGCGCGAGCTGCGCCGCCCACGCCGCCGCCGGCGCGTTGAGCCCTTGCAGCCAGAGCACCGGGTCGCCCTTGCCCTGCTCGACCAGGTGCAGCTTCGTTCCGTCCTGCGTGATCGCCTGCACGGCGCTCTTCTATCGAAGTGCGACCGTCTGCGCGAGCTTGCCCAGCTGGCTCTCCCAGCCCATCCGCGCCCGCTGCGTCCAGACCTCGTCGTGCATGGCGTCGTGGGTGAGGACCATCCGCACGCCCCTGCCCTCCGGAAACAGCTCGACCAGCGTCGCCACCGAGTACGGCGCGACTCCAGGGACGAAGTCGGCGAGCGTGGTAAAAGCCAGGCGCCGCCGCGGCGCGACCTCGGTGAAGGTCAGCCGCACTTGCTGGGTCAGCGGCATCCCCGCCCTCTTCATGAACTCCGCCTGCTCGGGCGCCGTCGCGGTCATGGCGTAGTGCAGCTCGCCGCCGGGCCGCAGGTCGAGCTTTCCCACCCGCACCGAGAAGCCCTCCGGCCCCCACCAGGATTCGATCCCTTCCGCCGTGGTCCAGAGATCCCAGACGTCCTCGACGGGAGCGTCATACGTCCGCTCGAAGCTGATCTTGTTCGACGGCTTGGTCATTAGGTGTTCTCCTTGCCCTTGCGGGCGCGTGCCTTCTGCCTTCGGGTCAGCTCCACCGCGAAGCGGTCGAGGCGTCCTTCCCAGAGGCGGCGGTATCCTTTGACCCAGGCGTCGAGCTCGCGGAAGGGCCCGGCGCGCAGCGAGTAGAGGCGCCGCGGCCCCTCGGGGCGGACGCGGACGAAGCCCGCGTCGTTCAAGATGCGCAGGTGGCGCGACACGCCCGACTGGTCGATCCCCACCGCGGCGACGAGGTCGTTGACGGCCCGCTCGCCG